>CASFFI010000001.1 GCA_949293925.1 uncultured Christensenella sp.
TCTGAAATAAATATTGCTTCAAAATTTGAAGTTCTTGCTAAAAAAGAAGAAGAAAGACATCAAAAAGAAGCTGATAAAATTGAAGATATGCGTGCTAAATTCCAAGCACAGATTGATGAAAGTGCTAAAAAGATTGCTGACCTTGAAAATAAATTGACAAATAAAGCTGAAAGCAAAATGGAATTAATTCCAGTTAATTTATCTGTTTCTCAAATTGAACAAGAAGTTGATAAGGTAATTCTATCAAAAGAAGCAGATCTTGCAAAAATTGAAGAATTAAAGAAAAAGCAAGAAGAAAATGAACAAGAAAATCAAGAAAAATTAAAGAAATTAGAAGAAAAAGAAGATTTAAAAAGAGAAATTGCAAGTTTAAAAATTGCTAAAGAAGCTTTAAAAGAAAAATTAAATAGTCTTGAAAATCCTTCAAAATCAGATTTAATGGTTATTGATGCTGTTGAAAATATATTGGAAGAACAAAATAAAGTTGATATTGCTGCTTTAGAGATTGAACAGGCTCAAAGACAAAGAGAATTGAATTTACAAAAACAAATTAAAGAAATTGAACAAAGACAAGACGAAGCTGAAGAAAAACTTGCACAACTTGCAGAAGCAAATAATCAAGCAATGCAAGATGCTAAGAAACAAGTTGAAGTTGCTATCGCTGAAGAACAAGAAAATATTAAGCGTGAAGCAAATAAAATTGAATTATATGAACTTGAAGATGAATTAAGAATTCAACAAAAAGAAAATGATTTAATTAAAATTGCTAGTGGTCTTGACAGTGATGACGATTCAAATGATGATGATGGCTTACAACTTATTGTTGCTGATAGAGATAAGGAAATTGAAAAATTAAAGGCAAGAATTGCAGAGTTAAATGATGAACTTGCTAATAAATCTGAACCTACTACACAAATTATTGTTCAACAAGATAGTACTAAAGAAGCAGTTTTGGAAAGAATTGAAGTTCTTGAAGAAAGATTAAAACAAGCAAAGAAAGAATTCAAGATTAATGCAAAAGAATATAAACCTTTAATGAAAGTTAAAAAGAATCTTGAAAAGAATAAGGTTAAGTTGAGAAGAAAAGAAGCAATCGTTGCTAGAAAGAGAGTTGCTTTGTATGGTGTTAATAATATTGTAGAAATCGACCCAGAAAAAGCAGAAAAATTGGCTAACGATGTTGAACTTTTGAAAGGTCTTAGAAATAGTGTACAAGAATGTGAACAAGTAATGCTTGAAAACAAGGATAGATATCCGATTTTGGAACAAACTTATAACATTTTAACTAAGCAAATTGCTGACCTTGAACACGATATAGAAGTTGCTAAAGAAACTCTTAAAGTTTTAGAAGAAAAAGATTCAAATGATTCTTCACAAGCTGAATAATAAAAAACACTCAATTAAAGTTGAGTGTTTTTTTGTTTTAATATATTTTTTAATTTATGATAAAATAATATTTTATATTTAATAATAAAGAAGTTTAAATTAATATACTTTTTTATATTAAACGCAATTTAAAATTTTAATTTATAATCAACTTATCATTGTTTTATGTTTAAAATAATTAATATGATGTCGTTTTTTTTCTAATATTATCAATTTATTATGTTTTTCTCAATTATTTTTAAATGCAGGTTTTACTCATATGTTTGAATATGTGTATAACATTTATTAAAACATTTTTTAAATCTTTTTAATAAATAAATTTTTGCGTTATAATTAATATCTAAACCTTAATTTATTATTGTAGTTTTAGTTTTTAATATTTTTTAAATTTAAAATATAATTCAAATTTTATATTTGACAATTTTATGATATATTAATAATATTTATTATAATAGAAAGTTAATTTTCTCATAAAATATTAATAATGCTATCAGTAAAGGAAATATAATATATTATGAATATATACAATTTTTATAATAATAAAAAAAAATTAAACATAAAAGTTGGATTATGTTTAAGTGGTGGTGGAGCAAAAGGATTTGTTCATCTTGGTGTTATCAAAGCTTTTGAAGAGTATGGTATAAAATTTGATATGATATCGGGGTGCAGTATTGGTAGTGCTATAGCGTGTATGTATGCAGATGATTTTGATTTTAAAACAATGTATGATATTATGACTAATGTTAATATTAAAGAAATAAAAAACGGAAAATTTAAATTGTTGCCGTCAAATTCTTTGGGAATTGAAGAACTTGCTAAAAAATACTTTTCAAATAAATTACTAGAAGACTTGAATAAAAAAATTTTTATTAATGCTGTAGATTTAAAATCTGGGCAAGAGATATATTTTTCGAAAGGTAATATAGGTAAAATTGTTGCTGGTAGTTGCGCTGTACCTGTTATCTTTAATCCTGTTAAATATGATAAATATTATTTAGTAGATGGTGGAATTTTAGATAACTTACCTGCTATTATTTTGAAAAATAATGGAGCAGATTTTGTAATTTCAGTAGATATTAATCCAAAAAGAGGAACTGGCACAGATAGTGAAAAATTCATTAATTGTTTATTAGCATCATTTCATATAGCAATGAAAAATAATGTTATTTTGGGATATTTAAATTCAGATTTGGTGATTAAACCTGATACACGAAAGTTTAAATCTACTAAAATAAAAAATATTGACGAGATGATAGAGATAGGATATAAGGCGACTGTTGAATTGATGCCAAAAATTTTTGATATATTTAATGGAAAACTTGAAAAAAAACAAATTATAAATTTTTAGGGGTATGATTTGCAAAAGACAAAAATATTAAATGTTATATTTATTATTATGCTTTTAATAGCTGTTTTTCTTTGTTGTTTTTTTCAAAAATTAAATTATGGTTTTAATAATTTTTTATTAAATAAAAATATTATATCTGTAAATAATAAATTTTCGGTACATTTTTTAAATGTTGGTGAAGCAAATGGTGTTGCCTTTAAATTGCCGAGTGGAGAGGTTGGATTGATTGATGCGGGAAGTGAAGATACTTCTTTAAAAGTTTATAATTATTTAAAAAATAATTTAATTGAAAATAATACTTTAGATTTCTTAATTTTAACGCATACAGATTCTGACCACATTGCTGGTGCTTTAAAAATTTTAAATAATTTTAATGTATTAAATATTTTAATTCCTAATATTCCTGAAAATGTTATTAATTCTAAAGATATTTATTATAAGTTTAAAGAATTAGTGAATAATGAATGTCTAAATGGTGCTACATTTAATTATATATTTGATGGACTTAACTTTTCTATTAATAAAGCAAATTTTTCATTTTTAGGTCCGTTAGGCGATTACAGTAACGAAAATAATTATAGTCCTTTGATAAGATTGAAATATGGTGAATTCACATTTATGTTTACTGGAGATATTCAAACTGATGCTGAAAATGATATTATTTCAAAATATGGGCAAGAATTAAAGTGTGATGTTTTAATGGTTTCCCATCACGGTGCAAAAACTTCTAATTCTTATGAGTTTTTAAAACTGACTGATGCTAAATATGCAGTAATTTCAGTCGGAAATAATGCTTATGGTCACCCTAATATTGAAACAATTAAAAATTTACAAATGCTTAATTTTGATATTTTGAGTACTGATGTTAATAATAATATTTGCTTTATTGTTGATAATCAAAATCTTCAACTATTATCGGGTGAATTCAATTTTGTTTATTTTGATATAAAATTACTTTACATTTTAATAGCTTATTTAAGTATTTTGGCATTTATTGGAATAAATAGATTAAGAAAAATTTGCTTGATATAAGCGAATTAGTTTGTTATATTATTTTATGAAATATTTAAGGGGAAATTATGAAAAGTGTTGTTTTGGTTAGTTTAGATTATAATCTTTGTAAAAGAATTTCAAAGATGTTATCAGAAAAATTAAATTTTGAATATTTAGATTTTGAAAAACTTTTAAACGATAAAATATCAGAAAATATTTCAAATAAAAAATTTAGCATAGATGATTACGATTTTAAAATTAATGAAGTTATTAATTCTTTACTAAAACAAAAGAACTCTGTCGTTGCAATGGAAGCAGATATATTTTTAAAAGATAATAATTATGACAGATTTAATGAATTTAATACTATCTTTTTGGATAATGGGAAAATGGTATGCAATATTAAAAATAAAAAAGAAAGAGCAAAATGTAATGATTTGGCTTTGGTGCATAATAATTTGAGTAGGTATTTGAAAACTATTGATAATTTTAGTATAGATACTGTTGGAAAAACTGACGAAATAATAGTATCAGAAATTTTAAAAGGATTGAATAATAATGAATAGTCAAAAAATGTGTAATGTTGCAAAACTTTTAGCGTTACAAAGTATTAATAAAGCAGGAAGTGGACATTCGGGGATAGTTATGTCTTGCGGTGAAATTATGCAGGCTTTATTTGAAAGACATTTAAAAATATGTTCGATTAATCCTGATTGGGCTGTTAGAGATAGGTTTGTTTTATCCGCTGGTCACGGAAGTGCTATTTATTATAGTTATCTTTATATGCTTGGTTTTTTGTCGTTAGAAGACATTAAAAGTTTTAGACAGATAAATAGCAATACACCTGGACACCCTGAAATTACAACTCTAGGTGTAGATTGCTCTACAGGGCCTCTTGGACAGGGAATAGCAAATGCTGTTGGTATGGCTATTGCTGAAACTATGATTAATGCAAGAATGAAAGATTTTTCTCATTACACTTATTGCCTTTGCGGTGATGGTTGTTTAATGGAAGGAGTCGCGTTAGAGGCAATTAGTTTGGCTGGTAATTTATTCCTTAATAAATTAATTTTGTTGTATGATATGAACAGTTGTACATTTGATGCTGAATTAAAATTATCAAATACAGAAGATGTTAAAATGAAATTTTTAGCTTGCAATTTTAATGTTTTAGAAGTTGATGGGCACAACATAGATGAAATAGATAATGCTATTATTAAGGCAAAAAAGTGCAAACAAAAACCTTCTGTAATCATTTGTAAAACTATTATTGGAAAAGATACTAAATATGCTAATTCTAATATATCTCATGGCAAAGTATTATCGCTTGAAGAACTACATTCACTTGAAAAACTATGGGGAATAAAAGGGAATTTTTCTATTCCTTCAGATGTCAAAAATGATATCAAATTGATGCAGAAATTAAAGGTGGCTCTTTATAAAGATTATAATAATGCTGAATATAAAAAGTTTGCAGATAAATCATTTAATTTAGATATTAAACCATTTGGTTATGATTTTAAATCGACTAGAGAATTAGGCGGTATATATTTACAAGAATATGCAAAATTTAAAGAAAATATAATAAGTCTTAGTGCAGATGTGTTTTCTTCAACAAAAACAAAAATACTGGACGGCGGAATTTATTCAAAAGATTGCAGATTAGGAAAAAATATATATTGTGGGATAAGAGAACACGCAATGGCTGGAATTGCTAATGGTATTGCTTTGCACGGAGAATTTAAAGTTGTTGTTTCAGCATTTTTGGCATTTGTGGATTATATGCGTCCAGCGATAAGAATGAGTGCATTAATGAATTTAGATGTTATCTATGTTTTAACTCACGATAGCGTAGTGGTGGGACAAGATGGTGCTACTCACCAACCTGTAGAACAAATTGATAGTCTTGAATTAATACCTAATTTAACTACTATTAGACCTTGCGATGAAAATGAAGTTATTGGTGGTCTAAAATTGGCTTTTGAAAAAACTCCATCTGCTATTATTATGTCAAGACAAAATTTAAAAAGGGTAGATAATAGTTCAACAAATTTGGATAATGGTGCTTATTTTGTTTTAAAATCTAATAAAGCAAAAATAAATATTTTTGCTCAAGGAAGTGAAGTGGGAGCTGCTATTCAATTAGCAGATAGATTAAAAAGACATAAGATTTTAACAAATATTATAAGTTGTCCTGTTCTTAGTTTATTTGATATTAA
>CASFFI010000002.1 GCA_949293925.1 uncultured Christensenella sp.
TACAAATTCTATGCTTGATGATGTACCTGTTCAAAAAAGAGTTTCAACAGGTGTAATTGCTATGCTACTTAATGATGGCGATAAAATTGTTTCGGCAGGTAATGTAAATCCTAATGATAAAATGATTATAATAACAGAAAAAGGTCTTGCAAAAAGAGTAAATATTAGTGAATTCCCTGTTATGTCAAGAAGGAAAAAAGGTTTAAAAGTAGTACAAAATGATGATAAGATTTTATATGCTAAAATGCCTATTCTTGCTGGAGAAATAGTTTTACAAACCACATCAGAATTTGAAATTGTTGATATTAACAATATTGCAGTGCTACCTAGAACTTCTGCTGGCAAATCTATTTGTAAAGATAAAATTAAATCAGTAGCACTATTTATAGATTAATATAATTATATCTTAACTATTATAAAACTCTATTTAATAGAGTTTTTTTTATTTTAACCATAAAGTTTTTTCTTTTTGATTTGTAATTTTTATTATTGTAGATTGTTTTATAGTTTTATATTTTTATTTTTTGATTAAAACTTAATTAATGGCATAAAGTTTATTTAGAGTTTGATTATCTATATATTTGAATATACAATTTTAAATAAATATATATATATTATAAAATTACATTATAAATTTGTTTGTTATTTTTAAATATTGTAAAAGTTTTTTTAATTTGTTTTAATTAATATATTCAATTTGATTTTAATTAATATTTTTAATTTGCATTTAAATTTAATTAAATTTTTTTATATATATTGTTAAAAAGTTTTTTAAAATAGTCAATATTTATAATTTTACATATTACTAAAATTTTCGACTTTTATTTTAGTATGACTTAATTTTTTTGTAACAAACTAAGTATATAATTTTTTTTTGAGGGAATTATGAAAAGTGAACTTAATTTATTAATATCTGAATATTTAATGGCTTTATCTAATTGTGAAACCAGTTTGTCGCTTCCATCTATGCCAGAATTTAATGTTGATGCATACGATGATTTATATAATGATATTATAAATGAAACAAATTTTGAATATCGTTACACTGATAGTTTTATTATTAGTGAGAACTTTTTATCAGGAGAGTAATTTGGACATTTTAAGAGGAGATATTTACATTGCAGATTTAGGTCCAACAGTAGGCAGTGAGCAATCAGGCTTACGTCCTGTTTTAGTTATCCAAAACAATGTCGGAAATAAATACTCTCCAACTGTTATAATAGCGGCTATAACTTCTAGGTTAAATAAAGCAAAACTCCCTACACATATCGAACTTCCAAAAGAATTGACAGGGCTTGAAAAGGATAGTGTTGTTTTGCTAGAACAGGTAAGAACTTTAGACAAATCCAGACTTACTCATTACATATCAAGCGTAAATATTGATATTATGCAAAAGGTAGATGTTGGAATTATGATAAGTCTAGGACTGACTTTATAAAATTTGACAAATTTTTGTCTTTTTTTTTAATTCCCACATAGAATATACTAGGTGAATTATGGAAAGTTCTTTTAATGAACTAAGGTGCAAAGAGGTAATTAATGTCGTTGACGGCAAATCGCTCGGTAGAATAACCGATATTATTTTTGATGTGAAATGCGGTAAAATTTTAGGATTAGTAGTTCCCCCTGTAAATAGAAGTTTTATTTCTTTTTTAAAAGGTGGTAATGATATTTTTATTCCTTATCAAAATATTTGTAAATTTGGCGCTGATGTAATTTTAGTAGAAATGTATTTAAATGCTCCTTTTCAAGCAAAGCCTGGAAATAGAAATGAACATTGTGATAAACGACAAGAAATTTCATTTTAATATACAAAACATTTGATTAAATTCGACATTTTTGCTATCATATACCTAGATTTAATTTAGGGAGTTAATATGAAATGCGTTTTTTGTGGTTCAACAGATAATAAAGTTGTTGATAGTAGATATTTAAAGGATAGCAGTATAAGGCGAAGAAGAAAATGTTTGAATTGTGGCATGAAATTTACTACCTATGAAACGGTTGAAAAAAGTCCACTTGTTGTTTTGAATGTTTTTAATGAAAGGGAGCCATTCAAATTTGAAAAGTTGCTAGAAAGCATAAATACTGCTGCATATTGCAGAGATTTAGTAGGCAAAACAAGTGAAGAAATTTGCTCGGAAATTGAAAAGAAATTGCTTGCGTTGAAAAAACAGGAAATTACAACTTCCGAGATTGTAGATGTAGCTTTGCCTATTATAAAAGAAGTAGAACCTATGGTCGCTTTAGTTTATTTTACGCAACACACAGATTGTCAAGATTACAACAAAATAAGAATTTTTATAAACAGATAATGAAATATTTTATCTGTTTTTTATTCATTGTTGTATTTATTTTTTTATAATAATTAATGTAAAATTATATGAAAGATTAAAATTTAATTAATAATATTTGCTTTTAGAAAAATACAAAATGTTTGATTTAAAAAATACGAAATGATTGATTTTAAAAAAAATAGTATAGGTGCTAGAAAAAACAAGAGTATCTAATTAAGTTAAACTTTACATTTTATCGTTTAATTGAAAAAATGTTTAAATTTTAAAAAATTATTTTGTCTGTAGAAAAATTAAGAGTAGTATTGTGTAAAATTAAAAATATGTTATAGAGTTAAATTTAATGTTTTATGGTTTGATTTTTGGAAGTGTAATAATGTTAGATAATTTTTTTTAATTAAAGTGTTAATAAAACAATATTGCTATTTGTTCATTCAATTGATTTAAAAATGAAGATTTGTTTAAAATTTAAAGAAGTAGATAATCTATTGAATTCTTTAATATTTATTTTACAATCTATACATTTATAAGATGTATGGTATTTGTTAGATTTTTTAAACAATGAAGATAAGTTTGAAGTTAATAGATAAATTTGAAATTAAATTTAATTTATTTATTGACATAAAATGTTAAATGTGCTAAAATCTCATCGTAGTACCACACTGAAAAGGTTTTAACAGTTTATTCGACCTTAAGGGTGAGTCTTAATTTGTAAAGGAGGGAACTATGTACGCTATTGTTAAATCTGGTTCAAGAGAATACAAAGTTGCAGTTGGTGATATAATCGCTGTTGACAAGTTGAATCTTAATGTAGGCGAAAAAGTTGAACTTCCAGTTATTATAACTGTTGAAGATGGTAAAATTACTTTAAATAATAAGTTAAAAGCAAAAGCCGAAGTTATTGAACATTTTAAAGATAAAAAGATTGTCGTTTTCAAGTATAAAGCGAAGAAAAACGAGAGAAAGAAACAAGGACACAGACAAAGTTACACAAAGATTAAGATTGAAAATATAGGTTAAATATGACTAATATTACAGTTTTAAAAAAAGACGATAAAATTATGCAAATAACTGCAAAAAATCACTCTAATTACAGTGAATTTGGTAAAGATATAGTATGCGCCGGAGTGTCTGCGCTAATGCAAACACTTATAGTGTCTTTAAAAAATCTTACTAAATGCAAGTTTGAATATTGTATAGATGAATCAAAGGTTTTAATTGATGTGAAATTATTACAAAGCGATTGTGAAGCACAAATAATTTTAGAGTCTGTGTTGTTGGGGCTTAAAGGTATCCAAGAAAATTACAAAAAATTTATTAATATTAAGGAGAAAGTTTATGAATAAGATGATTTTATTCAATTTGCAATTCTTCGCTCATAAAAAAGGTATGGGTAGCACTAAAAATGGTAGAGATAGTAACCCTAAATACCTTGGTCTTAAAAGGGCAGATGGACAAATAGTTTTATCTGGCAACATTTTAGTAAGACAAAGAGGAACAAAGATTCACCCAGGTAAAAATGTTGGTTTAGGTAGAGATTATACTTTGTTTGCTTTAACTGACGGAATTTTAAGATTTAGAAAAGATTCTAAGGGCAGAAAGATTGCTGTTGTAGAACCAAAAATTTAATTAAAAAAAAGTTTACTCAACAAGTAAACTTTTTTTATGCCATAATTTAGATAACTCATTATATTGCAATATACATTTTTAAATATTTTATGAAACTTTTGTTATATGATTCTATTAAAGTAAATTATTTATAGCATAAATATAGTTAATACTTAAATTAATATTATTAAATATTTTACATTATTTAATAAATTCCTTTAAACTCTTACTATAAAAATTGTCTCTATAATTGTATTTATCGCCATCTATACTTAATTTTATAGAAAAACTATCTATAGCTTTTGTCAAATAGTCTTCAAAGTTTTTTAACATATTTTCTTCTTGTTCATCTAAAGGTTTTATAGTATCTTTAATTTCTTGATATTTTTTATAAAATTTAATTAAATTATTTTTCAATTTATTTCTGTATGCAAAAATAGTAGAACATGAAGAATATGAAATGATTTCATTATCCAAATCAAAAAGGGAATCATCTATACATTGCGTGAATAAATTTAAAAGTTCATCAAAAGTTTTTGTGTCTATGTAATGAATATCACAGTATTCTTCTT
Organism: uncultured Christensenella sp.; assembly: GCA_949293925.1. Lineage (GTDB taxonomy): Bacteria > Bacillota > Clostridia > Christensenellales > UBA1242 > CASFHD01. The sequence goes on from CASFFI010000002.1 coordinate 4,475, forward strand.
GGCTTTGATTATTCTTTCTTAATCTTCTTGATATTTTCTTGGTATTAATCCAATTTTCTATGTATGAACTATTTTTTGGTTTTTCATATATAATTTTATTACTGATAGCCTGATGTGCACGTATTAAATTATTTTCTACATATCTTGTATGATGCTTAGAAAAATTATCATAAACTTTTAAATTCAATTCACTGCCATTTTCTGACAATTCTGGATAATTATCTAATGTCTTTTTATCAAATACGCATTTTTCTTTGTATGAACCTAAAATATTTATAAGGTTAAGTATTTCATTTTGTAATTTACCCAAAAATTCTAAATCAACTAATTTAACAATCTTATTACCATCGTAATCAAAATCAGGTTCATCGTTTGATATATCAACAGTTGTAAGATAATCGTATATATTCGATAAATAGTAGATAGCATCATTTAATACTTTTTCTATTCCCAAAATATTTTGAGGTTGAATTAATACTTCATCAGCATTTTTTAATCCATCTATATACAATTCAATAAGTTTTATATAACCAATATTGTCGTATGAATTAGAACCATCAAAGCAGTCTAACATTTCCATAAGATGTGTTATAACTTTAGATTGTGGATGTGACAAAAATAGATGATTTAAGTTAATACCATCATATTCACCTAAAATATAGTTCGCTTTAACTTTCAAATATGCATCATTAAATTTTTCTATTTTTTGCATAGTTGACAAAATATATTCTTGTTTTGTTTTGTTTTTTATCTTATAATTAAAATTTTTTGACATATTCACTCCGCATTTGGATTTTATCATGCTATACTGAACTTGTCAATAACTGTTTTATTTTATTTAAAATGTAATTTCAAACATATTTGAAATAGAAAAGGTAATATACAATGAAATTTAATTGTAATTATTAGTTAATTATATTTTATATATGAGTATAACATTATAGAAAAATAAAAAACACCTTAAATCAAGTGTTTGTTAAACTAATATGAATACACATAATAAAAAAACATATTTTATTACAATTATCAGTATGAACATATAACAAAACAAACGGGATTATTCTATGATTTTCAAAACTAATATAAAAGGAAGTTTACTTTAGTCGTATTGTTCTTTTTTTTCGTTTGTACAACTAGTTTTAAATGGTTTAATTGTGTTTTATCATTTTTTATGTGAGCCAAGAAAATGAATTATTAAATGTATTATATCAATATAATAAAAAAATAAAAAAAATTTTTGAAAAAATAGTTGACAAATTAAAAACAATGGAATATAATAGTCAAAGATAGTCAAAAAAGATTAAAAAGTTTGGTTATCTATTGCTAGTTTAAAGCATTTATTTACATTTTAGTATAATCAACTAAATTTAAGTAAATACTTTTAACTAAATAACAAAGAAGGGGGGGTATGTGGCAAAAGATTCTATTACTGACACTATAGAAAAGTTTTTGTTGGATAATCTTGGCGATGATGGTGTGCTTGAGTTGTCAAGAAATGATTTAGCGAAATATTTTTCTTGCGTGCCCAGTCAGATAAATTATGTTTTAAATACTAGATTTACAGTAAAACGAGGATTTTCTATCGAAAGTGAACGAGGCGGTGCAGGTTTTGTAAAACTTATTAGGCTTAACGAAAACAAAGATGCATACATTAATAAACTGTATAAGATTTGTGAAAATTCAATCACACAAACTGAATGTTTACAAATTTTGGATAGTTTAAAAAATAAAGAATATATTAATGATGATGAATTTAATTTGTTGAGAATTGTTATGTCAAATAAGGCATTGCAAAATCCTATAATTATGCAAAATAGCATTCGTAGCAACATTTTGCGTGAACTAATAGGTTTCTTAGATAGAAGAAAAAACAATTAATTATATATTTTGGAGGTTTATTATGAAATGTGAAAATTGTAAAAAGAATGAAGCTAATTTTCATTCAACTTATATTATTAATGGGAAAAAGGAAGAACACAATTTATGTATAGATTGTGCTGATAAATTAGGCTATTTAAAACGCGGTGTTGATGATGTTTTTGATGATTTCAATATGTTTGATGCTTATATTGATTATGGTAAGAGTTTAAAGAGATTAGAAAACACATTCTCACAAATTGAGCGTGCGTTATTTGGAGATTTTTATGAAAATAAAATTGATGCTCCTAAAAAATCTTATAAAAACTTAAAATACAATGAAAAGGCAGATAACGATAAATCAACTAACGCTAAAGCACACAAACCAACTGAACTAGAAAAATTAAAAAATCAATTAAAACTAGCAGTTACAGAAGAAAGATACGAAGATGCTGCAGTTATAAATAAAAAGATAAAAGAAATTGAAAAAAATAATAAAAACTAAACTTTTGAAAAATTAAATTTTCAAATTAATTGGAGTAAATATGATATATAATTTTACAGACCTTGCTAACTCTGCTTTACAAACTGCAGTGATTACTGCACAAAATTTTGGCGGAGAAGTGGGGACAGAACACATTTTATATGGGATATTAAGTCAAAGACAATCCAAAGCGTCTAAACTTTTGTATCATTATAAAATAACCACTGAAAATTTTATGGAAATTTTAGATGGCGAAGACAAAATACCTGTATCAAATTATGAGTTTACCCCAAGATGTAAAGAAATGTTTTTGATTGCTAATACTGTGGCTAAAAGACTTAACTCAAATTACATTTCTACAGAGCATTTACTTTTAGCAATTTTATCGCAAACAGAAAGTTATGCTGTCAATATTTTGGGTGGAATTTATAAAGTCAATGTGTTTGAAATGCGTCAAAATCTTTTAAATATGTTAAATCCTACTTCAGTAAAGACAAATAAACAAGCACCTTATGATTATGAAAGCAATGGTTTTTATCAAGTTGGAAATCTTCATAAAAATGGTAATAATTTTAGCGATTATGATAATGATTATCAAGCAGAAAGTGAGTTGCCTGAAGAACTAAAAGATATGGGTACTGACCTTACTGCACGAGCAAAAGCGGGCAAAATCGACCCTATAATCGGCAGAGAAAAGGAAATTGAAAGGGTAATAGAGATTTTGTGCCGAAAAACGAAAAACAACCCTGTTTTAATTGGTGAAGCAGGTGTTGGTAAAAGTGCAATTGTAGAAGGTTTGGCACTAAAAATTGTAAAAGGAGAAGTCCCAACATTTTTACAAAACAAAATCATTTACAGTTTAAATATTGGTGAAATGATGGCGGGCACTAAATATCGTGGTGCTATGGAAGAAAAGTTGAAAAACTTAATTAACATCATAACTAACAATAAAAATATTATAACATTTATTGATGAAATTCACACACTTGCTCAAGCAGGAAGTGAAAAAGGTGAAACAAGTCCTGCTGATATGTTAAAGCCATATTTAGCAAGAGGTGAAATGCAAACTATAGGTGCTACTACAACAGATGAATACAGAAAATTCATCGAAAAAGATAAGGCACTAGAAAGAAGATTTCAACCAATACTAGTTAATGCACCTAGCGTTGAGGATACAATCAAAATTTTAAAAGGTATTCGTGATAGTTTTGAGGCATATCACAAAGTAAAAATTACAGATGAAGCAATAGTTGCCGCTGTTGAACTTAGTGATAAATATATAGTTGACAGAAGTTTACCAGATAAAGCAATAGATTGTATTGATGAAGCATCTTCTAGGGCAAAGGTAAAGGCAAATACAAAGACCGATGAAGATAAAGCATTGGAAGAAAGATTAATTAAATTAGAAGCGAACAAGGAAGATGCTGTAAATCAAGAGGATTTTGAAAAAGCAAGCAAATTAAGAGATGAAATAGCACTATTAAAGCGTCAAATTTCTAAAGATGAGAGTTTGCCTGTAGTTGCTCGTGATGGAATTTATACAATTGGTGAAAAAGAGATAGCAGAAGTAATCTCTAAATGGACTAATATTCCAGTTAGTAAATTGACAGAGGGAGAAACCGAAAAATTAATTAATCTTGAAAGCATTTTAAAGGCTCGTATTAAAGGTCAAGATGAAGCAATCAGTGTCATTGCAAAGGCAATTAGAAGGTCAAGAATTAAAATTAACGCTGAATCAAAACGACCTATTGGAAGCTTCTTGTTCTTGGGAACTACAGGCGTTGGCAAAACCGAAGTTGCAAAAGCATTAGCAGAAGCGTTGTTTGATGGCGAAGATAAAATGATAAGATTCGATATGTCTGAATTTATGGAAAGTCATAGCGTTTCAAAATTAATTGGTAGTCCTCCAGGATATGTAGGATTTGAAGATGCAGGACAGTTGACAGAGGCAGTAAGGCGTAAACCTTATTCAGTAGTACTTTTTGATGAAATAGAAAAAGCACACCCTGATGTATTCAATGTTCTATTGCAAATTCTTGAAGATGGAAGACTAACTGATAGTCACGGAAGAGTGGTAAGTTTTAGAAATACCATAATAATTTTAACATCAAACATTGGTAGTGATAAATTAAATTCTAAACGAATTAATTTAGGATTTAAAGATGGCGAACAAAAGAATGAAAAAGAAATCGCCTTAGATGAACTTAAAAAGTTTTTCAGACCAGAATTGATTAACCGTATTGATAATATTGTGGTATTTAATAGATTGTCTAAAGATGTTTTAAAAGATATTGCTAAAAATATGATTGCAAAATTATCAAATGAAATTCAAAAATCAAATAATATCACTATCGCATTAACTGATAGTGCTTATGATTACCTTATAAAGCACGGTACTAATGAAGATTACGGTGCAAGACCTTTAAGAAGATTAATAACAAGCGAAATAGAAGATGAACTTGCTGATTTGATATTAAAAGGCGATAAAAAAGAAGGCGACAATATTTTAATAGATTGCGTAAATGATAAATTAATCTTTAATTAATCCATATTCCATATAAATATTTTTAAAGCCAGGTATAGCGTGATTAGAAGAAATTATAACCATACAATTAGGATTTTGTTCCAAAAGCGAGTTTAAAAAATCTAAATATGATTTTTCATCTAATACAAATTCATTAAAATTCAATTCAATTAAAAGTAAGTCTAATGGGCGTAAAAATGCTCTTAATAGGCTTATTTTTTGTTTTTGCAAAATTGAAAGATTTTTTATATAGTCATTTAAATTTATGTCATTTAACAAATTTTTAATATAATTTACATCAAAATTGATATTTTTTCTGATTTTTTTTATAAATTTTATATTATTTATTACTTTTTTTGATTTTAAAATTGGAGTTTCAGGTAAAAATGCTATATTGATATCTGATTTATATGATATTTTTTTTATATATTTATCGTTGATTTTTATATTTCCTTTAAAATTAATTAATTTTGACAAAGCGTATAATAAAATCTTATTGCCTGAATATTCGTCGCCAACTAAACAGATTTTTCTATCATTAATTTCATAATTATTGATTCTTAACAAGTCAAATCTCTTGTCAAAAGAAACCACTAAATTTTCAAATTTTATATTGTTTACCATGGACATATTTTAACAAACTTAAATATATTTTACAACTTAAAATTTTCAAAATTGTAAATAACCGCTTCCTTCTTCATTTCTATTTCTAGATATTGGGTGGCAGTTTTTGATTAACCTAAATTTTACTCTGTCTGGCGATAGGGTTTTATCTTTTTGAAGCATTATGGCAACAATTGAGGCGACTATTGGAGTGCTGACACTAGTGCCACTAAGCGTTGTATATAGTTTAGTGTTATAGGTAGAATGAAGTTCTACTCCAGGAACTACTAAATCAGGTTTAAAATGGTCGAATGCTGGACCTCGTGAAGAAAAATCTGCAACTTTTAAACTTTCTTTTCTTCCGTCATCAATTGAACCAACACTTATTACTTTATAATAAGTCGCAGGAGATTTTATACTACTTTTTTGAGGGCCTGAATTTCCTGCAGCACAGACAACAGTTAGTCCTTTTTCCCATAATGCTTTTACACCTTTTACTAGCGGGTCAAAACTTCCCATTGATTCCGCGCCAAAACTCATACATACAACTTTTATATCTAGATGTTCTGCATTGTCATAAATGTATTCCATTGCCTGTAAAATCTTAGAACTACTAGCAATTCCATTTGCTTCAATCGCTTTTATCATAACTATTTGAGATTTTGATGCTACAGCACTATATCTTCTCCCACTGCAAAGACCACTTGAACACGCTATCCCAGCAACAAAAGTGCCATGACCATTATCGTCATAAGGCTCTGTTTTTTTGTTTACTAGGTCAACAAATTTTTTAATTCTGTTATTAGGTGTTATAAAATCTATATGAGGGGATATACCAGTATCTATAAATGCTATTGTGATGTTTTCACCATTGTATTTTTTTTCGGTTAAATTTTCTATATTTATAAATTTTTTTGCTTTATCAATTAGCGTAGAAACACAAGTGTCATTCATTATTTTGTTAACACTTGAAAGATTGGAAAGTTCTGATAAATTTTTAAAATCTGTAAAAATTGTGAAAGAATTTACAAATTTATGATAAAAATATGGTATTTTTTTTAAATTTAGTTCATTTTTTAATCTTTTTTCGTTATTTGTTGTAAGAATGTAATAATTTTTTTGTTTACTTAAAATGCTGGCGGAATTTAAAATATCTTTGTGAAACTTTAACTTGTTCATAATTTTACTTTAATCTATTTACTAGATTTTCCAATAATTTTTTTTGCTCGTCATTTAAAAAAGGTGCAAGCGTTGAATTTAAACCTTCTAATTGTTCATCAGTTAAATTTCCATTTTGTTTTAATTCGCTTGCTTTTTTATATAATTCATCTTGCAATTGTTCGGAGTTTAAATCCTTATATTGATTCAATATATTTCCATATTCTTTTTTCTCTTCGCTATTATCGTCTTGCACAATATGTCGAAATTCATCTGAACAAAATTCTTCATCAAATATACTTTTCATAAATCTCCTTTTTAACTAAAATTATTTTATGCACATATCTAATAATATGTTATATTCTGATCCAAACGCTTACCCTTATCAAAGGTACAAAGAAAATATAAAAACAAAACAAAATCAAGTGTCAGAGATAAAGTATCCTAGTAAAGTTTTATATCCTCAGAGTTATTCAACTGTTGGAAAACATATTGACACCTCTTTTAATGGAAAGCCAGAAGTTTTTGATGAATTAAAATCATCTGAAAATCATGACCACAGTGAAGAACATAAGAATACCGAACAAGCAAATAAATTCGATTTTAATGCAATTTATCCTCTGTTACAGGGACTTGTAAAATCTAATTCAAGTTTATCTCCTTTAATGTCTATTTTTAATTCGGGGAAATTTGATATGAAAAGTATAGGGGAATTGGTTAGCAAAAATCCTCAAATTTTAACTAGTATTTTAAATTTGTTTACTGGTAAAAAATCAAAAGGCGGTGGCCTATTTAAAAATGTTGAAAAAAAAGATAATAACAAATCTGAAATATCAGGAGATTTTTCCGATTACGAGATTATCGAATAATAATATGTTTAATAAAAAGTATCTTAACATGTAAAAATGTAAAAAATAAAAGTCTTGTCAATATGTAATAATAAAAGATAATTGATGAGCACTATTAATATGTAAAATTATAAATTCCTAACTATATGTAAAACCATAAATTTCATATCAATATGTAAAATAACAAATTTAATATCAATATGTAAAATTCTAAAATATCTTGTTATTGTTAATTATAAATATTTTAGATTTAAAGTGTGAGTTATTAAAATATTAATTATCAAAATGTTTATTAATTTTATAAAAAAGTTATATATAAATCAAAATGGCAAAATTTTCAATTTATTTGTAATATTATTTTGAAAATAAAAATAAATTTGTTAAAATGTATTTAACAAAGGATAAAGAAGGGGAATATGGAAAAATTTGTATTGAATGAAACTGCATATTTTGGTTTTGGTTCTAGAAGCGTATTAAAAGATGAAATAAATTCTAGAAACTATAAAAAAGCGCTTTTAGTTACAGATGCTTCTTTAATTGAAGCAGGCGTTGTAAATAAAGTTACAGAAATTTTAGACGAAGCAAAAATTAAGTATAGATTATTTTCAAAAGTAAAGCCAAATCCTACTATTAAAAATGTTTTAGACGGATTAAAGGTATTGAAAACTTCCAAAGCAGATTTTATTATTGCGGTTGGTGGTGGCTCTTGCATAGATACTGCAAAGGCAATATCTATTATCGCAACCAATCCAGACAGGGAAGATTTGGTATCTTTGGAAGGCACATCAAACACTAAAAATAAAGGGTTACCAATGATTGCACTTCCTACAACTGCAGGAACGGCTGCTGAAGTTACAATCAACTATGTTATAACAGATGAAAAGCGTTTAGTTAAAATGGTTTGCGTTGACCCAAATGATATTCCAGTATTATCTATAGTGGACTGTGAACTTATGTCATCAATGCCTAAGGGGTTGGCTGCTTCTACAGGAATGGACGCACTAACTCACGCACTTGAAGGATATATTACAAAAGCACATAATGAAATGAGTGATATGTTCCATTTAAAAGCAATTAAAATGATTTTTGATAACCTTGCAAAAGCTGTTAATCAAAAAGATATTGTTGCAATCGAAAAAATGGCAATGGCTCAATATATTGCTGGTATGGGATTTTCTAATGTAGGGCTTGGAATAGTTCATTCAATGGCACATCAGTTGGGCGCTATGTATGACACACCACACGGACTTGCAAATGCTATTTTGTTGCCAACTGTTATGGAATTTAATGGAGCAGTTTGTTCGGATAGATTTAGAGATATTTTAAAAGTTTTGGGCGTAAAAAAAGCAGATAAATTGAATGACAAAAAAGCAGTGGCTATGTTGGTTGCTAAAATAAAAGAATTATCAATAAGTGTAGGTATTACAACTAGCATAAAGGATACTAAAGCAAAGTTTGAAGATTTAGAAATCTTGGCTCAAAAGGCTATGGAAGACCCTTGTACACCAGGAAATCCTAGACCAGTTACAAAAGAACAATTAGTTCAATTATACAAACTTGCTTGGTAAGTTTTTGTACTAATTATTAGATTAGAAATGATTGCATATTAATATAGATTAATCATTACATATTAATATAGATTATAGTTTTGCTATAATCTTTTTTATTTTTTCTATGCTTTTGATGTTTTTTATTTATTAAATTTCCTTTTTTCTGTTTTGTTTTTTGGTTTTTAAAATGTTATTTAGTATAATGTCAATTTGTATATTGATTATATTTATTAAATAAAGATTTGTAAAATTTACAGAACAATAAAAATCTCTATTTAATTCAATAAATAATCTTAATAGTGTTTTGTTTAAACTTACAAATCATTATAATTAAGTTTATTTAAGTTTTTAAATAATTCTATTAAATTAGATTTAATGTAAAA
>CASFFI010000003.1 GCA_949293925.1 uncultured Christensenella sp.
AGTATCACAGATTATTTTAAAGACGAATTAAATATTTCAAATATAAATAAATTATTTGAGTTAGGTGTTGAAATAATTTATGAAAATGGGGAAATAGTAGATAATTATTTTAAAGGATTAAAAATTGTTTTAACTGGTAGTCTAAAACTTGCTAGAAATGAAGTAATTGAAAAATTACAGTCGTTAGGTGCTGATGTGGTTAGTTCTGTTTCGAAAAATACTAATTTGGTAATAGCAGGAGAATCTGCTGGAAGCAAACTTGATAAGGCTAAATTGTTGGGAATAAAAATTATAAATGAAGAAGAATTTATGGATATTTTAAATAAAATTTAATTTTGGTATTCATTATTTAAACAATTTATAATTTTTTAACTGTTTAGAATTAAATTATTTTTGTTTTTTGTATGAGTTTCGTTTGGTGGTTGTCTTTATAATTTTATAATTGATTTTGTTTTGTTATTTTGTATTAACGAATTTAATTTTGTGTTTTTTATGTATTGATTTAATTATTTAAAATTCTTCTTTAATATCTTTATAATTCCAATTTGTATTAGGTTAATATTAATCATATTAATTTGTAAATATTATTTTTTGTATTAATTTAAATTAGCATTTTTTTGAAAATGTTTTCATACAACAAATTAGATAAAATTGTTAAAAAATTGTAAAATAATGGTAAAAATTTAACAAAATATGCGTTATTTTTGTAAATTTTATAAAAATTTTGGTATTTTGTTGAATTTTTTTTATAATTCACAAAATTTGTTTGACTTAAATAATATAAAAAGTTTATTATATTTGTATATAAATTGGGGACATTGGGCAAAGTGAAAAATATTTCGGTTATATTTGATATTGGCTCATCTAAAATTAGAATTGTTGCAGTAAAAAATTCAAATGACGAGTCAAAGATTTTATATTACAATGAAGTCGCCTATGAAGGATTTTATGACGGCGAATTTTTTGAAAGCGAAGAACTTCAAACTTATTTTGAAAATTTATATGCAGGTTTAAAAAATATTATAAAAAAAGTACCTAGTGTTTGCTTTGTTGGATTGCCTAATGAATTCTTATATCTAGAATGTAAAAAAATAACAAAAAAATATTCAACTCCTACAAAACTTAACAATTTAGAAATATTAGATTTATACAAAATTGATGACAAAAGATTAATAGAAGGATATGAACTTATAAGTTTTAGTGCTATGCGTTACAATATTGATGGGAAAGATAGTTTACAACCTTCAAAGTTTGTCGCTAAAAATGTCCAACTTGAAGCATCTTTTATATATGCTAAATCACACATTGTAACACTTATTAGAAATGTATTAAAAAATGTTGGTTTTGAAAAAGTTGAATTTTTATGTACTACCTTAGGGATAGGACTTTTAAAAGAATTATCTATTAAACCTAAAATAATAGTTGATGTAGGTCATCTTTCAACTAATTTAGCTGTTATAAAAGGTGAAGGGGCTATGCTTTTATCTGGGTTTTCTTTAGGGGCAGGCCATATCACTGAAGAAATTATGGATAAGTGCAGACTTAATTATGAACAAGCAGAACTTATAAAGAAAAAAGTTTTATTAACACTTAGCGAAAACTCTGATGAAAGTTACATAATAAAGACTTCAAAACATAATTTTAGTTGCGGTATTTCGCTTGTCAACAAAATTGTTTTGGAAGTTTTAGAAAATATTTCTAATATTTTGCGTGAATTGCTTGTAGATTTTGATGGAATTGATATAAACTTAGTAGGAGATGGTATTGCTAAATTTAAGGATATTGATAAGGTTTTGTCAAACCTTTTAAATCGCAAGGTTAAAATACTAAACATTGATAGGGCAATTTATAAAGCATATCCTGCTAGCATTTGTGGGCTTATCGAACTTATAAAAGATATTGTTTAAGGAGATTTTATGGTAGAAGATAACGTTTGTAAAATTAAAGTTTTAGGAGTCGGTGGTGCTGGAAATAATGCAGTTAATCGTATGATTGAAGCAAAAATTTCTGGGGCTGAATTTATTGCAATTAATACTGATAAGCAAGTGCTTATGATGAGCAATGCTGATTCTATATTGCAAATTGGTAAAGAATGTACAAAAGGGCTTGGTGCTGGTGCTAGACCTGAAACAGGAAAACAGGCGGCGGAAGAAAGCAAACACGACATTGAAAATATGTTGAAAGATACTAACCTTGTTTTTATAACTGCTGGTATGGGCGGTGGTACGGGAACAGGGGCTGCACCTGTTATTGCTGATATTGCAAAAAGTATGGGAATATTGACAGTTGCTGTCGTTACTAAACCTTTTGCTTTTGAAGGACCTAGAAGAAAGAAAAACGCAGATGAAGGATTAGAAGAATTAAGAAAACACGTTGATACTTTAGTTATTATTCCTAATGACAAGTTATATAAAATTTTGAAAAAAGATACTCCTGCTTTGGAGGCTTTAAGATTCGCAGACGATGTTTTAAGACAAGGTATTCAAGGCGTTAGTGAACTTATTACTAAACCAAGTCTTATTAATCTTGATTTTGCAGATGTGCAAACTATTATGAAAGATAAAGGTCTTGCCCACATGGGAATAGGTAAAGGAAAGGGCGACAATAAAACTATTGAAGCCGTTAGACAAGCAGTTACTTCTCAATTGCTTGAAACTTCTATAGAGGGGGCTACAGGAATTTTAATTAATATTTCTGGTGGCAGAGATTTAACTTTAAGTGAAATTTATGAAGCAGTTGATTTGGTCAGAGAAGTCGCAGATGATGATTGTAACATAATCTTTGGGGCAAGTATTACTAATGATGTTACAAATGAGGTGGATATTACTGTTATTGCTACTGGTTTTGATTTGAAAAAACAAGATGAACCACAAGATAATATGTTTGAAAACAACGGGAAAAATTTTAACTCATTCAATGACGCTGAACAAACTGAAAATGACTCGTCTTCTGATTCAGATGAAGATGACGATGATGATGACGACTTTGACGAAGATGATGAAGAAGAACAAACTGAAGAAGATATTTCAATTAAACCAAAAGAAGTTGAAGTTAAGAAACATAAAATCCCTAAGTTTTTGCGTAAATTTAGAAAATAACTATGAAATTTGTAATTAAAAAATACAAATATTAAATCGTTTGCATTGATATTTTAAATAAACTAATAACACTTACAATGACTAATAGTCTAATTAATTGTATAAGAAATAATTAATATTATTAATAATTAATAATCTTTAATCTATATTTTTTCTTATATTTTATCTATATTTTATTTTAAATTTTACCTATATTTATCCTTAATTGAAAAGATAGAAGTTGTAATATTGAGTGATATTATAATGTTGGGTAAGATGCTAATTAGAAACTTGTATTTTTCAAAATTTGAAATTATTTTAAAAAATTAAATAGTAAGATTGAAAATCAATAAATTGAAAATTAATAAATAGTTTAGTTAAAAATAAATCAATTAATATGGTAATAGAAATTTTTGATATCTCAAATTAATAAATCTACATATTTTTGATGATAAAAAACACATTAATTTGCTTTAATGTGTTTTTTTGTTGAATTAAGATTGTAATAAACCAGCTGCTCTTAATGATGCTAATAATTCGTTTACAGTGTTAGATATTGATTGTGCGTCTGTAGTGTTTGTTACATCTTGTACAGCTGTCCCTGCTGTTACTGCTCCAGCAGGTCCAGTAGGTCCAGTAGGCCCAGTAGGACCGGTAGCTCCCGTAGTTCCTGCTGTTCCTTGTGCTCCTTGAATACCCTGTGGTCCGGTAGGTCCTGTTGGTCCAGTTGCACCTGTTGTTCCAGTAGTACCTTGAATACCTTGTGGTCCAGCAGGTCCAGTAGGACCGGTTGGTCCTGTAGCACCCGTCGCTCCTGTTGCACCAGTTAAGCCTGTAGCACCTGTTAATCCAGTAGGTCCGGTTGGTCCAGTAGGTCCAGTTGCACCTGTTGTTCCAGCAGTACCTTGAATACCTTGAACTCCTTGAATACCTTGTGGCCCAGTAGGACCGGTAGGCCCTGTTGCTCCAGTAGGTCCAGTAGCACCTGTAGATGGTCCAGTAGGCCCAGTAGGTCCGGTTGGCCCTGTTGCGCCAGTTAAGCCCGTAGCACCTGTTAATCCAGTAGGTCCGGTTGATCCAGTAGGCCCAGTAGGTCCGGTTGCTCCAGTAGGTCCAGTTATAGATAGAAAACTAACTCTTTCAACAACTCTCTCACTTGTTGGAAATCTTAATCCTTCTCTATCACAACGACGATTTCTCATATGTCTCCTTTTTTTGATTGTATAAAATTTTACAATCTATATCATAATATTTTCTATTTAATTAAAATGTGTTTCTTCTTTTAAAGTTATAATCAATTGATAAAAATTTTTATTATGTGAGTTTTTACTAAATTTTAATCATAAATATCTTACTATAAAGCTATTATAAAAATTGACTTATAAATTTATCTATCTTATAATTTAATAGAGGAGAGTATATGTTAGAATTAGAAAACATATCAAAAGTTTATAAAATGCCTGAAAACGAAGTTGTGGCTTTAAATAATTTAAGTATTATTTTCAGAAACAAGGAATTCGTTTCTATTTTGGGACCATCGGGTTGTGGAAAAACTACCACATTAAATATTGTTGGTGGCCTTGATAAATATTCATCTGGAGAATTAAAAATTAATGGTATTAGTACCAAAGACTACAAAGATAAGGATTGGGATAATTATAGAAATCATAAAGTGGGATTTGTATTTCAAAGTTATAATTTAATTCCTCATCAGACAGTTGGGCAAAACATTGAACTATCGCTAATATTAGGTGGACTTTCTAAATCTCAAAGAAAACAAAAGGTGTTAGATGTTTTGAAAAAAGTGGGGCTTGAGGATAAATATCATTCAAAACCTAATCAGTTATCTGGTGGTCAAATGCAAAGAGTTTCAATTGCTCGTGCACTTATAAACGACCCAGAAATTGTTTTGGCAGATGAACCAACAGGTGCATTGGATAGCAAAACAAGTCTTCAAATTATGGACCTTTTAAAAGAAGTGAGCAAAGATAGATTGGTTATTATGGTAACGCATAACCCTGAACTTGCGGATAATTATTCTACGCGTATTGTTAAATTGCAAGATGGAAAACTTGTTAGCGATTCTAATCCTGTAACAGAAAAAGAGTATTTAGAACTTAAAAAAGAAGATGAAAAAATTTTAAATAGCAATATTGTAGAAATAAAAGACAAAAAGGGAAATGTCAAAAAAAAGAAGATTAAAGAGAAAACCTCTATGTCGTTGCTTACTGCACTTTCGCTTAGTTTTAAAAATCTTTTGTCAAAAAAGGGTAGAACTATTTTGGTGTCTTTTGCGGGAAGTATTGGCATAATTGGGATATCTCTAGTATTAGCATTGTCTAATGGATTTCAGTCGTATATCGACAAGGTTGAAGAAGACACACTTACTACTTATCCTATTGAAATTTCAGCTAAAGGAATGGATATGACTAGCATTATGATGAGTGCTATGATGTCCTCCGTTAATCAGAATGGAAAGGCTGATGATGATGCGGTGTATTCTAGTGATGTGCTAACAAGTATGATGGGAGATATTTCTAGACAATTAAGTATAAATGACACACAAGGATTTTATAATTATTTACAAAATCCAGACAACTTTGACAAAATTAAAGATTATGTAAATGATATTCAATATACATATAATTTGCCTTTAAACATAACTACACAAAATGGCAAAGTTGTTGAACCTAATTCAACTGCAATTATGGACATAATTATAAATTATTCTGTTGCATATTTAGAAAGCAAAGCAAATGTAACTGTTGAGGAAGATGGAATAATATACACTATTACATCAAATGATTCGACTGATTTTACTGTAACAGATTCTTATTTGGGTGGTTATGCTGAAACTTTAAAAAATACAGGAGAATGTAAAATTCCTGTAAATGAGTTTGCAAATATTGTTTCTGGGGTTATTGGTGTTGACAGCACAAGTATGACCGCTCTTTTACAAAGCAGTATGTCATACACAAGTGAAATGCTTTCAAATGATGAACTAATAAAATCGCAGTATGAAATTTTAAGCGGGGAGTGGAACAACTCGGCTAATGAAATA
>CASFFI010000004.1 GCA_949293925.1 uncultured Christensenella sp.
AAAAACGAATACGAGACAAAATATATTGTAATAGATGAAATGCAAGATTTTACACCTTGTCATCTCTATTTATTTTCAAAATTGTGGAATTGTAGCAGAATTTATTTGGGCGATATAAATCAATGTATTGAAAAAAGTTTAGATAAAAATTATTTGTTAACTTTAAAAGATATGTTCAATTTTGACCTAGTTTATTTGACCAAAACTTACAGAACATCAAAACAAATATCAATGCTTGCTTCTAAAATTATAGGCTCAAATGATTATCAAACTGTTGAAAGAGTATCAGACGAACCTGAATTTATAAAATCAAACAATTCTATCAATGTAGTTGTTAAAAAAATATTGCAAAATCACAACAGATTCAATTTGATTGCAATACTTTTAAAAACAGAAAATGAATGTTTAAAATTTAGAGAAATTTTATCCACAAAAGATTGTGTAAATATGTTAAAAAATGTGGATAAAAATAAAATAGTTATTGAAACTATAACAAATGCAAAAGGCGTAGAATATGATTATGTTATACTTCTTGACGCTGACGAATCTCATTATAACAGCCTAATAGATAGAAATTTATTATATGTAGCCACCACAAGAGCATTGCATAAAATTGATTATATCTATAAAGAGAATCTAACAAGATTTTTAACATAACTTCATATTAAATTTAAATAATATCATAACACTAAAAAATTTATAATATAGAACATTTTATATTATATTAATTATTAATATGAATGATTAAATAGTTTTATGTTGTCAAAACATTTTTAATTAATGTATAATAAATTTTTTTATTTTGACTAAATATAATACAATTCATAAATAAAAAAAACACTATTATAAATAAAAAATATACCGCTTTAAATCGAAATTTGAAACAAAAAAATTTATAGTTGTCTATAAATTTTTTTGATATAATGAATATATTTTTTTGTCTTTTTTCGGTAGAGAATCCAAAATTTCACCTTTGAAACTCAAACAAAGATTTATATATTTGCTGTAATCTTCACAAGGTCCTTTTCTTATAAATATACCTTCCGCAATTCGTTTATAATTGTTCATATATCTTAATTTGTCTAGCAAATTTTTAGTTTTATTATCAATACTTTCAAAATATAAATTTTGAATATATGAAACATTCATCAATCTAAACAAAGCCATATATGATGCATCTTTTTTGAAATCATAATAACTTTGATTTTCTTCAACTTTTGACATATTTCTCCTTTTAAAAAACTAAATTGACATGCATCAATTTGTTTTAATGTAATTTTTATTGTTGATTATGTATTTATGTTATAAATAATTATTGTGTTACATTTTATTAATTATAATTGATTAATACATATTCCAGATGTTATAAGTGCCCTTTTTAAAGCTTCTTTTTTTTCAATAAATTTTTTATACAGATCCATTAAAATATCACTATCAAAACCCTCTATATGTTTTAAATTTAATATTCTTTTAGCATTAATTATTTCTTCTAATAAGTTTAATGATTCTTTATTGCTGTTTTGCTTACCACTTAATTCTAAATATTTGTTAAAAATATCTTCATAATCTTTGTCTTTTCCAAATCTAAATTCTTCACTATTGTTGTTCACATTAACTCCTTTAATTTTTAAATTTTTTATTTTTTATAACTAGAATTCCTTTTTATTTAATAATTATTTTTCTGAGTGTGGATTTTTATTTTATCACATAAATTTAATTTTGTAAATACCAAAAATAAACAAAATATGTAGAATATTTAATATTATATAATTTTCCTATAAAATTATTACAAAAAATAAGCCTTAAACTATTATTTTTGAAATTAATAAAAAAGAACTTTACTTTATTTGTAGAGTTCCGTTAATTTATCCTGCCGGTTTCAAAACAGTCTAGCCTTTTCCTATTAATTTTTCTTTTTGAATGTTTCAACAAATGAATAGCCGTCATTTTTAGATATAATAATTTCAACGCCTAACGCCTTTTTTACATCATTTATTGTTGTGTTATCTAAAAATAAATCAGTTTCTGGTTTTATCATAACATCTGATAACACCAACTTTCCTTTTATGCCTTTTAATTGTTCCATTAAATCACTGCCTACTATTAATCCAGTGACTGTAATTCTATTACCAAAATAATTGTTGGTAATTTTATGAACGGTGATAAATTTTTTGTTTGCAATATGTTCAATCCTTTCAACCGCCTTTACAATTGTATCGTATGCTAGAACACCTGTCGCAATGTGATATTGATTATCAGTATCAAAATCTTTAATTTCATTTAAAGCATTTTCAAAATCATACTCAAATTTAGTTACAATGCCTACCCCATCTTCGTATAAGTCATAATCTCCATAAAAATCGTTGTTTGGAGTAGGAATATCGGCAATAAGATAAAATTCATCAGCTGGAAACACAATTTTTTTAATTGAATTATATTTATTAGCAGTTAAAATGACCGCTTCAGCGACTTCTTTTGTAACGGGAGAGATTTTATACAAATTCTTTTTTTCTCTAAATTTAGTTACGCCAACAGGTACAATTCCTATTGATTTTATACAATCTAATTTTAATAAATCCTTTAATGTTTTATCAAGCACTAATCCATCGTTAACTTTTGGGACTAAAACTATTTGGGCGTGAATACTTATATTGTGTTTTTGGAAAAATTTTAAGTGTTTTAAAATATTAAAATGCTTTGTTCTTCCAATCATAAGATTTCTAACTTTATCATCAGTTGCGTGAACAGAAACATATAATGGACTAAGTCGGTATGTAGCGATTTTTTTAAATTCATCTTTTGATAAATTTGTAAGAGTTATAAAATTACCACCCAATAAAGATAACCTGTAATCATCATCTCTTTGTTGCATGGTTTCTCTAGTTATTGTTGGCAACTGTTTTACAAAACAAAATATACAATTATTCTTGCATAGTTTGGTACAAAAATTAATTTCCCCAAATTCTATTCCTAAATCTTCATCATCTTCTTTTTCTATATAGTATTTATATTTTTTCCCATTTCGTTCTATCAATAATTTCATCTTATTCAATGAATTCATATATTGAACATCGAATTGGTCAGATATATTAAAACCATTACATTTTAAAACATTATCACCTTTAATTAATCCTATTTCATCTGCTACGCTGTTATTTCTTATTTCTTTTATTATCATTTTATCAATATAACACATTTTTTTTAATTAATCAACAAGGGTTTTATAAATTTAACAAACACGCAAAAAACACAAAAATATAACGCAAATTTTAAAATTTTTTGATTATTTTTATATTTTTTATCACTTTTTGCAGTTTTTACAAGATTTTTTTAAACATTTATAACAATTTTTTTGATTTTTTAAGATTTTAAATAAAAGCAGAGCCATCAAAATTAGAAAAATACAAATGATTATAATTCTATTAAAAGATTGAAATTTCGCTAAATTATAGACAATAAATGACAGGGTGTATGCAACTAACAAATGAGTAATGATTGACAAATTAAAATATTTTTTTGGCAATTCTTTTTTTAAAACGCTTAAATTAGATAAACAAGGAACATATAAAAGTATGAACACTAGCAAACTTAAAACACTGTAAATATTTAAACTAATGAGTGATTGTCCTGACAGAATTGAATTTCCTAATTCATTTATTGTAGTGGAATTTAATAGTATCATAGTAGATAAAATTAATTCTTTTGCGAGCACCCCCACAATCAAAGTTACAATTATAGCAGGATTATCTAATCCTATTGGGGCAAATATAAATGATATTAATTTAGAAAACTTATATAATATTGAATTTGAAATGTCGAAAGTAAATGAAAAGTTTAATTGCAAATGAGACAATAACCAAACTAAAGCGCTAACAACTAAAACAATTTTGAAAATTTTTGTTACAAAATGAAAAACCGCTTGACAACTATCTACTAGTACTAATTTGTAGTCAGGCATTTTTATTCGCGTTACTTCCATTATAAAATTATTTTTTTCAAAACTTCCCATTTTCTTTTCATAAAATTTAGAACAAACTAATGCCACAAATACGCCAATTAAATATAGCATTATAATTATCCAAAAATTTCTAACGCCAAAGAAAACTGAAGTTAATGCAAAATACACTGGAAGTTTTGCACTGCAACTCATAAAAGGAGTAACCATAGCAGTTCTTATTTTTACATTTTCATCCGTGTTAGATTTTGCAGTTACACAAGCGACACTTCCACAACCGAATCCTAACAGTAAAGTGTATATACTTCTACCATTCAATCCAACCTTTCTTAATATGTCATCAGTATAAAAAGCCAGTCTAGATAGAACACCTGTCTCTTCAAATATTTTCATAAACATATTCAAAAAGAATATTTGAGGAG
The DNA here is from genome assembly GCA_949293925.1 of uncultured Christensenella sp. Classification (GTDB taxonomy): domain Bacteria; phylum Bacillota; class Clostridia; order Christensenellales; family UBA1242; genus CASFHD01. Next base: position 4,378 of record CASFFI010000004.1, read on the forward strand.
CAAATGAAATAACTGAAATAATAGGCGATAATACGCCGTCAGATATGAAATTTAAAAGGAATACATTATTTAAATTAATTATATTTAAAATGAAAATAAAAAATAAATTTAGATTGTCTGAAATTAAATCTGATAAAAATACCCCAACACTAGAAAATGTAAAATAAAAAATAAATAAAAAATAAAATAAAGAAAAAAGCATTAAAAAAATTTTATTTTTAAATATTTTATTAAGAAAATTATAATTATTATAGCTTTTATTGAGATTTTTTGTAATTTTATTATAAATTTCTGTATTATTTAAATTATTTTTTTTAATTATATTTATATATTTTTTACTATTAATATTTTTAAATAACTCAACTTTATTTATTTTTTTATTTTTTATAACAATTATTTTATCTAAAGAAATAATTTTTTTTAGTTTGTCATTATCTATATTAAAGTTTTTACTGTTTACATTTAAAATTACAACAATGTCGTTTGGATAATTTTTTAGTTCTTCAAGTAAAAACAAATTTCTATAAAAACAATCTGTAGATAAAACATATAATATGACAGCATCTGGATTTTGTTTTATGCTATCAACACTCACACTTTCTTCTATTGAATAAGGGTTCATACTATAAATCCCAGGCAAATCAATTAATTCATATTCAACATTTTCATATTCAAAAACAAACGAACTTGCATCAACAGTAACGCCATTCCAATTACCTATGTGTTCGTGTTGTTTTGTAATAGCATTAAAAACGGTAGTTTTGCCCACATTAGGATTGCCTACTAAAAGAATCTTTTTCATAATCCACCCAAATATTTTTTGCTATATTATAATCAATTACATACATTGCCCCGATTAATTCAACAAGCAAATTTTTTTTTAAAATTGAATAATCTAAAACTTTCAATGTAATACCTGAAACAAAGCCTAAACTTTCTAAATAATTCAAAAGTTTTTTATCATCTAGATTTACATTATTGATTACAACTTTGTAATTCTTTTTAATCTCAGTCAACTTGACCATATTAAAATATATGATTTTTTTTACAACCTATTACTATGTGATTAAAGATTTTTATTTTTCTTTTTATCAAAATTTAATAATTAAAAAAATAAAAAATTGAATGAATAATTAAAATTAAATATTATATGATAAATAAATAATTAATTATAAAAATTTTTATAAAAAATATATTAATTAATTCATAAAATTATTAATTATATTTATTTTTTACAATGTTTTTTTAAATTAATAATTTTTTCAAAAATATTAAAAATAATAATGAAAATAAAAACGAATTTATAATTTATTATTTTTTAATTAATTTTAAATAATTTGTTTTTTAATTAATTTTTAATAATGATAAAATATAAAAATATATAATAATTTAATTGATATTAAAAATTTAAAAAAAGAATTATAAATAAAATTATAATTCCAAATTAATATTCAATTAAATTATTTTAAAAATCCGTTTATTATAAATGTTTCCGCCTGATGTTCATCTAAGCCTAATGTCATTAATTTTACAATTTGTTCATTTGCAATTTTACCTATTGCCGCTTCGTGAACAAGGCTAGCATTTACATCATTTGCTTCAATTTGTGGAATTGAAACAATTCTTGATTTATCTGTAACTATTGCATCACATTCAATATGTCCAAAACAATCACTATTTCCAATTAATGAAGTGGAAAACTTTTGTTGCGAATATCCTCTTGCTACCCCTCTTGAAACAATTTCACAAGACGATTTTGATTCGTTTAAAAATACTTCAAATGAACTTATACATTCATCTTCATCTTCTGTTAATATTTTTTCAGTTACTTGTAATTTCGCATTTTCATTTAATATTGCAGTAGTATATCTTTCACTAAAACTTACTCCACCCAACTGACTGGTTTCCATTTCAAAAAAAGAATTTTCATTCATCTCAATATGCGTTTTGGGAGTAAAAATCTTTTTTGCAATTCCCCCCATACCAATATGTCTTTCAATATATTTTACTTTTGAATTTTTATCTAAATAAAAGTTGTGGTTACCTAAATGGCTTGTTTCGCCTGTACTTGTATGAATACCACACCCCGCTATAATTACGACTTCTGCCCCTTCACCAATATGAAAATCATTTACCACACTATCGTGAATTCCACTTTCAGTAAGTATAACAGGAATATGTACTGATTTGCCTTTTATTCCTGGTTTTACATAAATATCAATACCATCAACTCCTGTTTTTGAAACAATTGTTATATCTTCATCAGAACTTCTTGATAATAGCTTTCCATTTTTTCTGATATTGTATGAACCTGTAGGTATATCGTGTAAATCGGCAACTGCATTTAATAATTCTTTCTCGATTTTATCCATTATTTACCTCACTTAGTTTTTTACATTTTGCATTAGAAATAGTTTTTAAAATGTCATTAGATTTTCCGTATTTTTCAATTTTGCCAGAATTCAAAACGACTATTTTATCTGAATGTTCTAATATTTTATTCTGATGCGATACGACAATAACACCCGCACCTAAATTCTTTAATTCGTTAAATATTGAAATAAGATTATCAAAACTCCATATATCAATACCGGCTTCTGGTTCATCAAAAATATAAAAATCAGCAACCCTTGAAATAGAAATTGCAAGTTCAATTCTTTTTAATTCTCCACCTGACAATGAATTATCAAAAGTTCTATCAATGTAATCTCTTGCACAAAGTCCTACTTTTGATAAACTCTCACACATTTTATTAAAATCTACAATATTTATTGCTTCAAATAAATCTTTTACAGTTATCCCTTTAAATTTTATTGGAGTTTGGAAAGCGTATGAAAAAAATTTAGAGCGTTCGCAAATTGAAAGTTTATTTATATTTTTTTTCTTGTAAATTACGCTTCCTTTCGATGCATTCAAAATGCCCATTATAACTTTAGTTAGTGTCGATTTACCACTTCCGTTATGTCCAGTAATTGCTGTAATTTCACCGGCATTAAATTCTACATTTATATCATTTAACAGATTTTTATCATCTGTTATTTTTACACTTAAATCTTTTATTACTATATTATTCAAATTTTTTCCTCACTAAAATTTTAATTGTCAATTATAATGTTACCAAAATTGACAAAAGTATTATATCACACACTTTTAACTTTATCAATTATTAACTCAAATTAAGAAACTAAAATATGTTAAAATTTTTATATAGTTAAATAAAATCCTTGAAAAATCAAATAAATTTGTTATAATATACTTTTAAGGAGTTTTTATATGAATATCGTACCTAGCAACTATATTGAACAAGAAATTGTTGAAGATATAAAAAACAAAAATTTAAAAAAAATTATTACAAGATTTCCACCTGAACCAAATGGTTTTTTGCATATAGGTCACTGCAAGGCTCTTTGTATTGATTTTACTACTGCTGAAAAGTTTGGTGGTTACACTAATTTGCGTTTTGATGATACTAATCCTGCCAAAGAAGATGTATTATATGAACGCTCTATAATTGAAGATATTAAATGGCTTGGATTCAAATATAAAAAGATTTATTATGCATCTGATTATTATGATTATTTATACGATTGTGCTGTTGACCTAATAAAGCAAGGAAAAGCGTATGTTTGCGATTTGTCTAAAGAAGAAATAAATAAAACAAGAGGCACATTAACTGAACATGGAACAAACAGTCCATACAGAAATAGAACGATAGAAGAAAATTTAAAACTTTTTGCTGAAATGAAAGAAGGCAAATTTGAAGATGGTAGCAAAACACTTCGTGCAAAAATAGATATGTCATCACCTAACATAAATTTTAGAGACCCTGTTATATATCGAATAATGAGAGTGTCTCATTATAGGCAAGGTAACAAGTGGTGTATATATCCTATGTACGATTTTGCTCACCCTCTATCAGACGCAAAAGAAAATATAACACATAGTTTATGTTCGCTTGAATATGAAGACCATAGACCTCTTTACGATTGGTTTATCAACAATGTATCAATAGTTAGTTCTAAACCTAGACAAATAGAGTTCGCTAGACTTAACCTTGAAGGAACAATAATGAGTAAGCGATATTTAAAAATGTTAGTAGATTTAGGTTATGTTGATGGCTGGGACGACCCAAGAATGCCTACAATTTCTGCTCTTAGAAGAAAAGGTTATACACCAGAAAGTATAAAAGAGTTCTGTAACAGAATTGGCGTTAGTAAGTCAAATAGCATTGTTAAACCGCACATTTTGGAAGCCTGTGTTAGAGATAACTTAAATGCTATAGCAACAAGAGTTATGGCAGTTATCAACCCATTAAAAGTTAATATAACAAATTATAATAAAATTAGCGAAAAAATTCAGATTTCAAACAATCCTACAATAAAAAATAGCAAAAAGCATACAGCAATTTTTTCAAACGAATTATATATTGAAAGTGAAGACTTTATGGAAGCACCAGTACCAAAATTCCACAGGCTTACATTAGGTGGTGTCGTAAGACTTATGGGTGCATACATTATCCGTTGTGATGAGATTGTTAAAGATGAATTGGGAAATATTGACCATTTAAATTGTAGCATAGTTTATGATGCAGAAAATCTTGGCATAAAAGCAAAAGGCACAATTCATTGGCTATCAAGAAATCATTGTAAACAAATTGAAACTAGACATTATTCAAATATACTAAAAGATGGTGAAGTTTTTGATAAAGATAATCTTGAAAAAGTTATTAATCCAAATTCACTATTAAAACATAATGGATATATAGAAGATTATGCTTTAACACTACCAAATAAACAATTGCAATTTGTAAGATTAGGCTATTATTTCCTAGACAAAAATAGCACAAAAGATAATTTAATTTACAATGAAATTGTAAGTTTGAAGGATTCAAAATAAAAGGATAAATATGGAACAACTAACTAGAAAAGATTTAATAGAAAAATGGAGAAATTTTTATCTATCAAAAGGTCATAAAGAAATTCCTTCTGCCTCAGTTATACCAGAAAATGACCCAAGCGTTTTGTTTAACACTGCAGGAATGCAACCATTAGTACCATATCTTTTAGGTAAATCTCACCCTTTAGGGAAAAGACTATTTAATGTTCAAAAATGCATAAGAACGAATGATATTGATGAAGTTGGCGATTATTGTCATCACACCTTCTTTGAAATGCTTGGAAATTGGAGTTTGGGTGATTATTTTAAAGATGAAGCAGTGGCTTGGAGTTATGAAATGCTAACAAAAGTTTTAAACATTCCAAAAGATAGGTTAGCATTTACAGTCTTTAAAGGAAATGAGCAAGTAAAAGCAGATGAATATACTGCAAAATTATGGATAAAACAAGGGGTAGATAAAGATAGAATTGCATATTTACCCGCTGAAGATAATTGGTGGCCTAGCATGGATTTAACAGGTCCTTGTGGAAGCGATACTGAAATGTTTTATTGGACTGACAACAATAATAAAGCTCCTAAAAAATTTAATCCAGAAGATAAAAGATGGATGGAAATTTGGAATAATGTTTTTATGGAATTTAACCATACTACAGATGGTAAATTTGAACCATTAAAACAAAAAAATATTGACACCGGTATGGGATTAGAACGAACAATAGCAGTACTTAATAGCTATGATGATAATTACTTAACAGATATTTGGCGTCCTATTATAAAATTAATTGAAAACTTAACAGGTAAATCATATAACGACTTTAAAAAAGAGATGAGAATTATTGCTGACCATATTAGAACAGCAACATTTATATTAGGCGATGAGCACTCTACACTTCCTAGCAATACAGGGGCTGGTTATATTTTAAGAAGATTAATAAGGCGAGCTATTCGAACAAGTAAAACTATAAATCTACCTAAAGGAAGTTTATCAAAAATTGCTTTAGAGTATGTCTCTGAATATAAAAGCGATTATCCAGAATTAGAAAGAAATAAAGATATAATTGTAAAAGAACTTAATAATGAAGAAGAAAAGTTCTCAAAAACTTTAGAAGATGGGACAAAGGAATTTGAAAAGGTTATAAATTCTATTATTAGAAAAAGAGAATTTATGCAAAAACAAAATCCAAACGCTATTGTAGAAAATATAATTTCTGGTAAGCAAGCATTTAGACTATATGATACATTTGGTTTCCCTATTGAAATGACAATTGAAATGGCAAAAGAACGCGGTTTTAATGTAGATAAAAATGGTTTTGATAACTCTTACAAAGAACACCAAGAACTTGCAAGAACTACCTCTGCTGGTATGTTTAAAGGTGGTCTTGCAGATACAAGTGAACAAACAACTCGTTTACACACTGCCGTACACTTAATGTTAGGTGCTTTAAGGAAAGTATTGGGAGAAAATGTTCATCAAAAGGGTTCAAATATTACAAGTGAACGTGCTAGATTTGATTTTTCATTTGATAGAAAATTGACAGATGAAGAAATTAAACAAGTAGAAGACATTGTAAATGAAGCAATCAAAAAAGGTATAGATGTACAGTGTTCAGAAATGACTTTAGAAGAAGCAAAAAATAGTGGTGCTTTAGGTGAATTTGAAAATAAATATGGTGAAAAAGTAACCGTTTATAATATTCCTGGATATTCAAAAGAAATATGTGGTGGTCCACACGCAAAAAATACTGCTGAACTCAAAAATTTCAAAATAATAAAACAAGAGGCTTCGTCTGCTGGTGTTAGAAGAATTAAGGCAATAATAAATTTTTAATTTTCTAATATAAACACATTTTGTTACAAATAAGTTAAAATTTTATTACATTATAAATAATAAAAAATGTAAAAAATAGAATTACAAAATCTAATTTACGAAATAAAAAAATATATGTATTTATAGATTTAGTTTTAACACTATAAAATCAACAATAAATTTAATAAAATATAAAAAAATTAAATAAAAGGAATATAAGTTAAATATTCCTTTTTTTGTAATAAGTATAAGTTTAAGTTATGCAATAGTGTTACTTACAGTTGTGGGATTATAACCATTATTTATCGCATAGGCTAAAATATTTGCAAGAGCTTTTAAAGTATTTTCAGTAGGGTGCATAAGAATTAGGTCTCCGTTTGACAAATTTTCTGTCGCACGCTTATAAATTAAATCACTATCTTTATCTCTCCAATCAATAGTGTCATGTGTCCACATTATTGTACGATATCCTAAATCTGTTGCACACTGTACTGTGATATCAGAATAAGCACCAGATGGCGGAGCAAAAAGATTCATTTCTACTGAAATATTTTTTAATATTAACTCGTGATTATTTCTAATTTCATCATAATTTTGTTCATAGTTTAACTTATCTTGGTCTCTATGGTTAAAACCGTGATTTGCAATTTCGTGTCCTCTGTTTTTTATATCTTTTAATAATTCAATGTTTTTACTAGCCCAAACACCACCTACAAAAAAGGTAGTTTTGACGCTATAAGCATCAAAAACATCTAGCATATCCACTAAATATTCGCTCCCCCAATAAACATTAATCATAAAACTAACATTATTATTGTTTTCGTTTCCACGATATATAACATTAGGATTTGCTTTTACTTCGCTTGTCCCAAAATTAAATGGAATTGATACTCCTGCTACTATTAAAATAACTGCCACAATCACTATATTTGAAATAATATTTATTTTTTTTCTTGAAACCATAGACTATTATATTTTCTAAAATATAAAATATTCAAAATATGTTTAAAGTATTGACAAAGTATAAAATATATGATAATTTTTTAGTGCATTATTCTAATGCATCCTTGTCTAGTATAAACTAGACCTAATGTCCAAAAGGAGGTAAAATATGAAAAAGTATGAACTTATGTATATTCTTCCAAGTGCTACTTCTGATGAATTCAAAGATGATATGATGGCAAAAGTAAATGCACTTATTGAAAAGAATAACGGTGTTATCGAACAGATTGAAAAACTTGGTAACAAAAAGTTAGCTTACGAAATTGAAAAGAAAAAAGAAGGATTTTATGTTCTTGTCAACTTTTCAATTGAACCAAAATTTGTTAATCAAATAACATCTGTACTTGCTATTACTGATAATGTTCTACGATATATTGTAGTAAATATCTAGTTTAAAGGAGAATTTTATGAACAGAGTATTTTTAATAGGTAACTTAACAAGGGACCCTGAACTTTCTACAACTAGTAACGGACTTTCAGTATGTCGTTTATCTTTAGCTGTTTCTAGAAGATATTCAGGACAAGATGGCAACAGAGAAACAGATTTCTTTAATATTACTGTTTGGAGAGCTGCTGCTGAAAATTGTGCTAAATTCTTAAAAAAGGGTAGCAAGGTTGCTGTAGCAGGGTCATTACAAAATAGAACTTACGATGCTAATGACGGAACAAAAAGAACTGTAACCGACATTGTTGCAGACGAAGTTGAATTTTTAAGTTCAAAGAATGACAATAGTTTAACTCAACAAGAAGCAAGTGAAAATAGTAAACCTGTTGGTGACTTGCAACCAGTTGATGATGACACATTGCCTTTCTAATATAAAAAGGAGAATATATGGAAGAAGAAGTTAAAACAGTTGAAGCAACTGAAGTGGCTGAAACTAAAAAAGACGCTCCAGTTGATAAGAAAAAATATTTTAAACACAAACAAAAAAGAAAAGTTTGTATTTTCTGTGAAGATAAAAACAATGCACACATTGATTACAAAGATGTTGCAAAGTTAAAGAAATTTGTAACAGAAAAAGGAAAGATTATACCTAGAAGACAAACTGGTACTTGTGCAAAACACCAAAGAGAACTTACAACTGCTATTAAAAGAGCAAGAAACGTTGCACTTTTACCATTTAAAGGTGAATAAAAATACGGTCGTTTGACCGTATTTTTTATTTTGTAAAATCTATAAAATTCATAATTCTTTGTTTGCTTTCTTTTTCGCCTAGAATTTTCATAATTGCATATAGTTGTGGTGAATTTTTATGTCCGGTAATTGCTAATCGTACAAACTCACAAGCTTTTGCTACATTTCCTTTATACTTTTCAGGATTTTGTTTATATGCTTTGTTGTCTGTAGCGTATCCTAATTTTTCCGCTAACATTTTTACTGAATTAAACCAATCTTCATTACTTGTAGGAATTTTAAAATCTATTAAATAATTTGTTACAAATTCGTTTGCTTTTGATTTTTCATCATTTGATATTTCATATTTTTGGGGACTAGTAAACATATAATCAAAATATTCTTTCATCATTGAATAATTGTAAATATCTTTACGAGGCTTATCAACCCCAACTCTATCCATCTTGCAAACACTTATAAATTTTTCTTTATCTTTTATTAATTTTTCGGCGAGTTCAAAATCATATTTTTTAGCATAATTCAACCAATTTATATATAATTCAACATCATTCATTTTTGCTATAATATTTTTTGATATGTCATTCAATTTCACCAAATCAAATATAGGGGACACTGCCGTAATATCATTTATTCCAAATTTAAATTCAGACCAAGGTAAATTAGGATTATCTTTTCTCCATTTTTCAAATCCAGAATTAATAATATTTAATAAATATTCAAGAACACTTTCAACTGGGTAACCCTTTTCAAAATAGTATAACATATTTGCTTCAGGGTCGTAACGCTTTGATATTTTTCTTTTTTTACCATTGTTATCAATTTTGCAGATAAGTGGATTATGGCAATATTTAATAGGTGTAAATCCTAAAGCGTCAAAAAGTTCCAAATGTGCAGGCGTTGAAGAAATATACTCTTCTCCTCTTACTGCAATAGTTGTTCCCATTAATGTATCATCAATTGCGTGAGCAAAAGCATAAGGTGGAACACCATCACTTTTTATAATAACAAAATCTTTTGCATTTGCCTTTGCTTCAAGTTCGCCTTTTATCAAATCATAAAATTTAATTCTTTCTGTTCCGATGTTTTTAGTTTTCAATCTTATTGCAAAACTATCCCCTGCGTCTAAATGCTTTTTTACTTCTTCAAAGGTTAAATTTCTACAAGGGTCGTATTCTTTTTCATCATCGGATAAAAATTTTGTTTCTCTTTGTTTTAATACATCTGCTTTACCCTCTGTTTTTTTGCAAAAACAAGGAAATGCTTTACCTTCTTCTACCAACTTCTTGGCAAACGCTTTATAAATATCTAACCTTTGACTTTGAACATAAGGACCATAATTTCCTATATCTACACCATCTAAAGTTTGATATTCGTCAAACTTGATTCCAAATTTATCTAAAACCTCATAAATCACAGCTTTTGCTTCGTCGATTTTTCTTTTTTCATCAGTGTCTTCAATTCTTAAAAATAATATTCCATTAGTGTTTTTTGCTAAATTGAAACTAATAAATGCTTGAAAAAAGTTTCCAATATGCATAAAGCCTGTTGGACTTGGAGCAAATCTAGTAACAACCGCATTAGGTGCTAATTGTCTAGATTTATATTTATTTATATAATATTCTGCACTGTGTAACAAATTAGGAAACAAAATGTCTGCCATTTCTTTATAATGCATACTACTCCTTTTAAAAAGAATTAGCCACATCGTAAACTGATGCGACTAATTATCGCTAATATATTATAACACATATAAATAGTTTTGCAACACTGAATAAGTATTTTCTAAAACTCCAATTCTGTATTCTTTTATATAATTTACATAACCCATATTATCATGGGATAATGAAACGCTATCTTTAACATCATAATAATTTAGATTTAGTAAAGAATTTACAATCGTTGAATTTCTTGAGTTTACTAAATTAAATTGTTGTATCAATAAAGTGTTAAGAGATTCATCTCCTGACAATGTGTAAATAAAATTTGCTTTATGACTATTTTCAAATTGAGAATAGAAATCTACATTATCTAATAATAATTCTCCATTGTATATTTGATTTAAAATAGTATTTCCTCTATAATTCATCAAATAATAAATTTTATTCATATCAAACTTCAAGCTTTCAAATCTGCTAGTATAATAATCTAACTTTTCTTGATCTGTTGCGCTATCCGAAATAGTTTTATTATTAACATATTTAAAATATAACTGTTTGAAGTTATTTGTCATAATAAATGCTTTTTCAATTAAAATGTTGTAATTTACAATAAAATCTAAAAATTTATCTTCTATAGGTTTAATCAACTTTGTATAATTAGTGTCTAAATAATATTCATCTTCACTTTCATAATCACCAATTTCTTTTTCTAAATCTATTTTAGAAGAAATTGTTTTGTCCACATAAGAATTAAAATTCTTTAACGATTTTGACAAAGCTTTACCTTCACTTACACTTACCCTAAGATCATCAGGGACTTCATACATATATCTAATTGTAAAATTTAAAGATTCATCAAACAAATCATCTAAATTATTCACCATACTAAATAGCGGCTTATTCAAAACAGCAGCTCGAAGGTCATCATTATAACTCATATCAATATCTATAATTTCCGCTTTCTCGCTTCCTTCATCTAAATTTAAAGATATGCTTAAATTTTGTACTGACTTTTCTAATTCATTAGAAAAAGTACCCATAGCATTACTTTTAAAAATACAGCCTGAGCCTATAAATAAAAAGGTTGTTAGAAAAATACCTAAAATAATAAAACTGGTTTTTTTAATCATATTACACACCTTCTAAAATTTCTTTTATACAAAATGCCAATTTAACATAATCATTTTGACAACTTTCCAAAGTGATAACAGATTCTGTACTATTATAGTATTCAATAAATCTAGTTGCAAAAGTTTCAATATTTATTTTATTATATATCGAAATAATTGTTTTATCATAAGTTAATTTTAAATCTATTTTATTAGGCAACAATAAACTTACAATGTTACCATATTCTAATTTATAATTATTGCTGAAATAATCAATAGCTAAAATTTCATTAACATCTAATGAACGAATAATTAAATTTGCAGTATGTGTTGCATTTTCTTCATAGATTAAATTCCTATCAGAACTTAAAACTTTGCAAACATTCAAGACTATATCATTGAAATAAAATTTAGAATCTTCATAAGATATAATTTTATCTTTACAATAATTATTCAACTTTATAATACTATCAACTGACTCATCTATATAATTATAAATTGCATTGTAATAATTTATAGTTGATGTAGTTTTATTTATCTCATTTATTAATTCATTTGTCGTTTTATTTAACTCGACAAATTCATCTTTTATAAGATAATTTTCTCTTTCATCACCTGCAAATGCAATATACTTTATTAAGTCATCTGTAATTTCATAAAAAATTTCATTTGCTTTTAACAAATTTACTGTAGTGTTGGAATAATCCTTATCTTCGTTAGAACCTACTGCATCACCCAAACTTGAAGAATTTGAATCACAAGCCTCCTTAACTTTCAAATTCAATTCGGTATATTTAGTTAATTGGTCTTGCAAAGACCTTGTATCGCTAACTTTCATAAAGAAAACGACACTCACGATTCCTATTGTTAAAATTACCCCAAAAACATACAAAAATATTCTTATTTTTCTGCTCATCAAATATAATATACCACTTTGAATAAAGTTAAGTCAAATATTTGCTTTACATTAATTTTTTAAATTGTTAAAATTATTGTATGAAAACAGTTATAATTACAGGGGCATCAAAAGGAATAGGTGCAGAAATAGCGACACTTTTTGCTGAAAATGGTTACAATGTCGTGATAAACTATTTTAAACACGAATTAAAAGCAAAAAATTTGTGTAATAAATTATTAAAAATGGGGGCTAATGCAATTTATTGTAAAGCTGATGTTTCAAATGAAGATGATGTTAAAATGTTAGTCAATACTACATTGAATACCTTTAAATCTATTGACGTTTTGATAAACAATGCAGGAATCTCTAAGTTTGATTTAGTTCAAGACACCTCATTAGACGATTTAAATAAATTGTTATCTGTAAATTCCGTTGGCACTTTTTTATGTTGCAAACACGCTGTTAAAAATATGATTTCTAATAAATGCGGAAAAATTATTAATATTTCTTCAATGTGGGGTTTAGTAGGTTCTAGTATGGAAACAGCATATTCTATGAGTAAAAGTGCTATAATTAGTTTTACAAAAGGTTTAGCAAAAGAATTAGGTCCATCTAATATAAATGTTAACTGTATTTGTCCAGGAGTTATTAATACGGATATGATTAAAGATTTAAGTGAAGATACTGTTAACACATTAAAAGAAAATACTCCACTTTTAAGAATTGGCACACCTAAAGATGTTGCTAATCTTGCGTTATTTTTAGCAAGCGATGAAGCCAGTTTTATAACTGGTCAGGTTATTTCAGTTGATGGTGGTATCACACTTTAATTAATGGAGGAATTATGCCTATTTATAAATCTACTTTGAGTGAAAAAGATAAAGAAAGATTAAATAAAATTCATTCTGATAAAAATAACAAAAGTCAGGTGAAAAAAAATTTAAAATTACCAATAATATTATGTTCAATTTTTGTCGTTCTTTTTATATCTCTTTTTATACCAGGTAAATACAATTTTATAAAGTCATTTATTCTTGGTTGTTTTGGTCTATTTTCTTATTCTGCATTTGCTATGGGAATTGTATTTTCGATAGTTTATATGACTAAACGCAATTTAAAAATTAACAAAAAATATGTTATCATTTTATCACTAATACTTTTTATGATAATTTTTATTAGCCATTTAATAGTTACTAATAATTTGAATGGCGAAGTATCAAACATTTCTTTTTGGAAATATATAGCTGACACTTACAAAATGAAAACATCTATTGGTGGTGCAATACTTGCAATTATTATTTATCCATTATTATTTTTACTAAAAAGTAGAATTTTGTTATTTATATTTTCTGGTATTGCTCTACTTATACTGTCAGCACTTTTATATGATTTTATCAAAAGTTCTAAAAAACCTGCTGAACCAAACAAAGTTAGTGATGATTATATAGAACTTAATAGTTTCGGTGAAATAACTTCTAAATCAGAAAACGAAAATATTCCTATAACTATCGAAGCGGAAAAAAAGAAATTAGAAAAATCTATAGCAAAACAAATGTTAGGTCTTGATAATTACGACTCATCAATTATAGCATCAAATATGCCTATTACAGACATAGACAATCACATTCAAAAATCAAGACCTATGACGAAAAGAGAATATATATTAACTCCACCAGAAATCGAGATAGCACCTGTTGTAGAAACGCCGAAAAAACGAAAAATTTGGGATTTTGAAAGTGGAAAAGAAATCAAAGATAAAGTTGAAGAAATTTCCCCTTCAGAAGTCGAAACAAATAAAACTATTACATCTTTAGACAATACAGAAACACAAGTGTATGATAATGAAGGTTCAGATAACTCTTATAAACACGATAATAATTGGGCAGATGATGTTGAAAAAGATTATATAGATTATGATGAAGATGTTGATTATTCAAAAGATGATGATACACAAAGTGCGACTAGTTTTGAATATTCAAATGATTATTTAAATAATATCATAAAAAACGCAAATGAAAACTTATCTAACATCAACCTTGAAAGTGTAAATGAAAACTCATCTAACATCAACCTTGAAAGTGTAAATGAAAATCTATATAACAATGCTTATGACAGTAAAAACGAAAATTCAACTATTAATTCAAATAATGATAAAAATGAAATTTTTACATCTTCTCAAGAAAAAGAAATAATATCTTCAACATCTATAAAGGAAAATAAAATTAATTCAGTAGGTCAAGAATTAATTCCTCACAGTGATGCTCTAGGTATTGACGAAAATCTTAAGAAAGAAGTAACACTTAACCCAAGACTTGCAGAATTAAAAGAAAGATTGCACAATATAAAAAATACTAATAATGAAAGAACTCAAGAAGAAACAACAAACAAAGTTGATGCAGAACCTAAGCGACCTATAGTTTATGCTCCTTATATAAAGCCACCTATTGAATTATTAAATCTTGTAGAAAAAGAACCAGCCGTAACCGAAGAAGAATGTCTAGAAAATATTGAAAGACTAGAAAAAGTACTAGCAGATTTCAAAGTACCAGCAAAAGTAATAAATGTAAAAGTAGGACCTGCTGTAACAAGATATGAATTATCTATGCCTCAAGGTATTTCAGTAAAGAAAATTTCAATGATAAGCGATGATATTGCAATGACATTGGCATCTAATGGTAGCGTGAGAATTGAAGCACCTATTCCAGGAAAAAACGCAGTTGGAATTGAAGTCCCAAACAATAAAGTTACAATGGTATCTCTAAGAGAAACTATGGAAACAAATGAATATTTAACAAGAGTAAATCCTTTATCATTCATCTTAGGAAAAGATATAAATGGAGATGTTCAATTTTGTAATCTAGATAAAATGCCTCATATGTTAGTTGCGGGTTCTACTGGTAGTGGTAAGTCTGTGTGTTTAAACACAATGCTATTAAGTTTAATTTGTAAATCTGGGCCAGAAGATTTAAGGATAATATTAATTGACCCTAAAATGGTTGAATTTTCATTATACGAAAAACTTCCACACTTATTAACACCAAAGATTTTAACATCAAAAGAACAAGCACTTGAAGCATTGAATTGGGCTATTAAAGAAATGGATAGAAGATATTTGTTATTACAAAAATATCGTGTTGTAAATATTAAAGATTATAATAATCTTCCTGATGTAAAAAATAAATTAATTGAAAAATTACCATTTATATTAATTGTTGTAGATGAATTTGGCGACCTTATGATTGATTCAAGGCGTGATTTAGAAGATAAAATTATGAAAATCACTCAAAAAGCAAGAGCAGCAGGTATTCATTTAGTAATTGCTACTCAAAGACCATCTGTCGATGTTATAACTGGTACAATTAAAGCAAACTTACCTTCTAGAATTTCGTTTGCACTTACAAATTATGCTGATAGTAAAACAGTGCTTGACCAGGGCGGTGCTGAAAAATTATTAGGAAAAGGTGATATGTTATTTAAACCTAATGGTTTACCTGAACCAAAAAGAGTTCAAGGAGCATTTGTTACTAGTGAAGAAGTGTCACGTATTTGTGATTTTATTCGTGAACATAACCCTTGCATATATGACAAATCAATTGAAGACGAAATGAACAAAAAGCAAACACCTACTGAAGTGAAAAATGATGATGAAATTAACTTAGACCCAATTTTAAAAGATGTATTAAAATATTTTATTACTATAAATCAAGCTTCAATCTCTATGATACAAAGAAGATTTGGCGTTGGTTATACTCGTGCAGCAAGAATAGTTGACCAAATGGAAGACAACGGATTTATTTCAGCAAGTGATGGGCAAAAACCAAGACAAATTTTAATAACTATGGACGATTGGAAAAATCTATTTGAATAGGAGTACTTATGAATTTACCAAATAAATTAACTTTAATTAGAGTTATAATGATACCATTTATAATGTTCTTTTATATGGCATCTTTTATCCCTTACGGAAAAATAGTTGCAATAGTATTATTTATCATTGCAGCATATACCGACCATCTAGATGGAAAGATTGCAAGAAAAAATCATTTAGTAACTGATTTTGGAAAATTTTTAGACCCGATAGCAGATAAATTGTTAATAGTAGCAATTTTAATAATGTGTACGGCTGATGGAACAATTCCTTCGCCTTGGGGTGTTATTTCACTTTCAATAGTAGTTGCTCGCGAATTTATAGTTTCCGCCTTTAGATTAATTGCTGTAACAAAAAATATTGTTTTGGCAGCGGATATTTGGGGAAAAATAAAAACTACTAGTCAATGTATTTGCATGCCTATACTTATGCTTATTGGAACTTTTGATGGCACTATTAATACCGTTATAAAAATAATAGCCTTTGTATTACTTGCAATTTCTGTTATATTTACAGTTTTTTCAGGAATGAATTATATAATAAAAAATAAACAAGTTATAAAAGATAAATAAAACAAATGTTCTAAATACTGTTGCAATTTTATTTATGATGTGATAAAATATTTTTAAGAGGTATAAATGGAAGCAAATGAAAAACAAAAAATTTTAGATAATGTTATCGCCCAAATAGAAAAGAATTTTGGCAAGGGCAGTATAATGAAATTAGATGAAACAGTGGATACTAATGTCGAAGTAATACCTACTGGTTGTTTACCGCTCGATTTTGCATTAGGCGTCGGTGGACTTCCTCGTGGTAGAATTGTTGAAATTTTTGGACCAGAAAGCAGTGGTAAAACAACTGTAGCTTTACATGTAATTGCTGAAGCACAAAAACAAGGTGGAATTGCTGCATTTATTGATGCAGAACACGCTCTTGACCCTAACTATGCTGCGAAATTAGGTGTAGATGTTGGAAACCTTTATGTTTCACAGCCTGATACTGGTGAA
>CASFFI010000005.1 GCA_949293925.1 uncultured Christensenella sp.
TACATCTTTTAAAGTAAAATGGCAATATACATCAATATTATAATTTTCAACAATGCTTTTTAAACCTTTTATGTGGTCGTTGTGTTCATGTGTTAATAATATTGCGTCAATTTGAGACAATTCTATATTTATCTCATTTAATGATTCTTTTATATATTTTAAATTGTTGCCTGCATCTAATAATATTTTTGTATTTTCACCTTCTATGTAGGTACAATTCCCTTTACTTCCACTACATAAATTACAAATTCTCATTTTGCAATTATATAATATTTTGTTTTTTTTGGCAATATTTTTAAGTGAAATAACAACTATTATAAATTTATTTTTTAATAAAATTGTTTATTCCATTATTGATTCTATATGTGATTTTTTTGTTTTTTTAATTTCTTTTCTTTTAAGTATTTTTTTTTGAAAGGTTTTAATGGAGTTGTTGCAAAAGTTAAAACATATATTTTGTTTGCTTTTTCTCGCTTTAAGATTTTAGATATTTCATTGACTGTACTTGCAGTTGTTAATACATCATCTATTATTAAAATGTTTTTACCAACTACATTTAAGTTTTTAACTTTTTCAAAAGCACCTAATAAATTTGTCAATCTTTTATTTCGTTTTAACTTTGCTTGAGATTTTGTCTTTTTGGTTTTTACAGCCACATCAATCAAAGGTATTAAGGTCTTTTTAGATAATTCATTTGCCAATAATTTTGCTTGGTTGTAACCGCGTTTTAAGAGTGTATCATTGTGTGATGGAATATAAGTTATGAAATCAATATTTATATTTATAGATTGGAGTTTATAAAACATATAATTTGCCATTGCTTTTGATAAATAAGGTGATGAATTATATTTTAAGTTGTGTACTAAACTGATAACTTTCCCGGTGTATTCAAAGCAGGCAAAAGCTTTGTCAAAATACAAATCTCTTTTTATACAATTTGAACAGATTGAGGTCTCATCATTTATTGGTTTTCCACAGTGTTCACAAGTTCTGCCATTCACAAATGGAATCGTATTATGACAATTGTCACACGTTATAAATTCGTTTTCTTCAAACAATTCATCTTTACAAAATATACATTTGATATTTTCAGGGTACAAAGAAGATAAAAATTTTTCTTTAATGTTTTTAATAAATAATTTGAAATTGAACATAATCTAATTATACAAAAATTTTCAAAAAAATAAATTGATTTAACTAATTATTTCAATTAATTATATATTCATTTATAAAATTAATTTACTATTAATCATAACTTAATATTTTTTATTAATATTTTTAATGTGATTAATTATAATAAAAAAGAATAAATTCATAAAAAAACAAAAAAATACTGAGTTTTTCAGCATTTTTTAAATAAAATCAAATATTTTCGAATTTTTTTCTATTATTAATATAATTTTTAGTTTTAAAATAAAAAGTTATAATAATATTTTAATATTTTTTCAATTCTATAAAAGTTAAAATTACATAGTTGTCAGACTCTTTGAAAATTCGTCTTTTATAAAATATTTTAAAAGAGTATATCGTTCTGCTGTGTAATTGTTATATATCATTCTGGATAAATTTTTCTTGCTTCCTACTAAAACTACCATTTTCTTTGCACGGGTTATTGCTGTATACAATAAATTTCTTGTTATAATCATAGGAGCTCCCGGTATCAGAGGTATTACAACTACATCGAATTCACTACCTTGACTTTTATGTATTGTTATTGAATACGCTAGTGTTATTTGGGATAATTCACTTCTTGGATAAACACAAATTTTCCCGTCATCATATTCAACAGTCGTTTCATAAGTTTGAGGTGTTATGTGAGTTATTTGGCCTATATCACCGTTATAAACACCTTGACCTTTTATAGAAATGCTGTTCTCATATCTAGTGTATTCTAAATCGTAATTATTTACAATTTGCATTACCTTATCGCCAACTCTAAATCGCACAAAATCATCTTGCAATTCAATGCCACTATAATGTGGATTTAATATCTGTTGCAGTCTGGAGTTTAGATTGTTTGAACCACATGGTCCATTTTTCATAGGCGTTAATACTTGTATTTTGTCAGGCTCGATATTTAAAAAATGCGGAATTCTGTGCGATACTAAATCAACTATTTTTTCAGCGTTTTCTATTAAATTATCACCGCTTTCATAAAAAAAATCATTACTTTGATTGTTTATTATTGGCATCTTACCTGTGTTTATTAAGTGTGCGTTTGTTACAATTAAACTGTTTTCATCTTGTCTATAAATCTGTTTTAGAGAACAAACTTTTATGCAGTTACTATCGATTATGTCTTTTAAAACATTTCCTGCACTAACTGATGGTAATTGGTCTTTATCACCTACTAGTATTAATTTTGTTGTACTCTTTGTAGCTTTCAATAGATGATAGAATATGGATATATCAACCATAGACATTTCATCAACAATTATAACATCGGCATTGATTGGATTCATCTCGTTTCTGTGAAACATTGCAAGACCATTTCCATTACTTACGACTTCTAATGCTCTATGTATAGTTTTTGCCTCTTTTTTGGTTGACTCTTGCATTCTTTTTGATGCTCTTCCTGTAGGAGCTAATAGCATTGTGTTTATTCCCATTTCATCGAACAAGGCTAAAATACATCTTAAAATCGTGGTTTTACCTGTCCCTGGACCACCCGTTATTACTGTAACGCCATTTGTGAGTGATGTTATTACTGCTTGAATTTGTTCATCATTTAATTTTATATTTGCTAATTTTTCGTAAAAATTTATGTTTTTATTTATGTCAATTGTACTTTCAAATATGTTGTGTGATAGTTTAAATAATTTTTTTGCAATATAATTTTCGTAATAGTAAAATTTTGTGCTTATTACAATATCAAAACCTGCATAATTGAATATTTTTACCAAATTCTCTATTTGAATTATATCAAGCGCATCATCAATAAATTTTTGTTCATTATTTGTTAAATTTAATAAGTCGCTAGTTCTTGTTTTTAATTCCTCTAGTTTTAAATAAGTGTTGCCTTCTCGCTCGCTAGATGTTTTCAAAACATGCAATATTCCCGCTTTAATCCTATTAATATCTAACTCATTCATTCCTAATTTTTTTGCAATATTGTCAGCTGTTATAAAACCTATTCCGTCAATGTCTTCAATAAGCTTATAAGGATTGTTTTTTACTGTTTCTATAGTGTCTTCTTTGTACATATTATAAATTTTTATTGATAAATTCACCGATATTCCATAACTGGATAAAAATAACAGGCTATCCTGCATCTTTTTAACATCTTGAAAAGAAGTTGCTATTTCAATCGCTTTTTGCTTACTTATTCCTCGTATTAGAGCTAGTTTTTGTGGATTGTATTCAATTATTGATAAAGTGTCCGCACCAAACATTGATGTTATTTTTTTTGCCGTTACTGGCCCTATGCCCTTTATTAATCCACTTGACAAATATCTTTCAATCTGATTTATTGTTGTTGGGTTTGAGATTTTTATTGAGTCAGCCTGGAATTGCTTGCCATATTTAGTATCTTTATAATTTCCTTGTAATTCCACAGTCATACCAGAAAAAACATCAGGGAAATATCCTGTTGCAGTTAGTTTATCTTTTCCAACTTCTAAACCTATTACAGTGTAGTTATTTTCTTCATTTTTATATACAATTTCAAGTATTGTACCTTTTATTATCATTTAATTAATCTATCACAGAAATATTTTTTTTGCAAATTATATTAGGAGCAAAATTTTTAAAAGCCAAATCATGTAGTATTACATATTATTTTAAGGATTTAATACATTACTTTGTTTTCTATTAAGTTGCATTTTGAAATTATTTTCTTAAAAACAATATTAAAATATTGTAAATTATTATAAAAATTATCATAGTTTAGATTTTTTGGTAGTTATTATTCTTTTGCAAATCTTGATAAACTGAATTTATTTTAATGTAATTAATATTTTTTATATTTTAATTTGTGTATAGCGAATTATAACTTGTATTTTTATTTGCCTGTATTTCGGCTAAAAAAACAATATTATTGTATTCCTTAATATTTATCTAGTATAATGAAAATGTTTTTTTTGTAAAGATGCATATATTTTTAATTAATTATTGCTATGAAAACTGTTATTAAAATAATTTTTTAAAAGTGTATTGACAAAATCCCTTTTTGATGTATAATATACATATATTAATTTATTTATATCTAAAAAGCTTGACCGCATTGACCTTAAAATAAATTTTATTACCAATGGGGAGAATTGTTATGAAAATGAAAAGATTTTTAATGTTTTTAATAGTCGCAATTGTAACTATTAGTATATCGCTAATGGTATATTATTTCGTTAGAGATGAGGAAGTAGTTGGTTTTAATCTTGGGACGAATAAAATTTATATTAATAAAGGCGAAACTTTATCTTTAGAAGATTTGGGCTTTGTTCATAAAAAACCAAATGCTACAACTGAAATAGACTTTAATGCTGGAGGGGATTCAGTTACTTCAAAAATAGTGTTTGATGAAATTAATCAATGTTATACAATCCCTGAAACTAGCGAAGGTGGAGATGTTGATATAATTGTAACAACAACGCACAAAAAATATCCATCATTTACTATTAGCGTGTGTGTAGGTGTGGGAAGTGAAGATGCCCCATATTTGATAAGAAATGAAAAAGATTTAAAAAATATCGGTAAAAATGGCTCTAGCTTCGGCTTAAATGAAAATTATTTGCTTGTTAGTGATATTTATATGACAGGTGAAATTGATAGCTTAGGTGAATTTACTGGTTCGCTTTCAGGTGGTGAAGATTTTTATACTATTTATAATTTAAAAGTAAATGCTGGTGATGTTGACAAACAAAATGTTGGTCTATTCACAATTTTGTCATCAAATGGTGAAATTTCTAATTTGGTAATTTCTAATGCTAGCATTATAGGTAAAGCTGAAAATATGGGAGTTTTGGCTGGTATTAGCAATGGTGTTATTTCAAAAGTTAAAATTGTAGATAGTAGAGTTATCAATAATTCTTTAAATTCTGGCCATTCTTATACAGGTGGTTTTGTTGGCTCTTTAGTTACTACTGGTTCTGATATCGCTACTATAAAGCAAAGCGAAATGACATATTCAAGTAGTGTAAGTGCTGCAGAAATTAAGGGTAATGATTATGTTGGTGGTATTGCGGGTCTTTACGAGAATGCAAGCATAGCTGTTTGTAAATCTAATGTGAATATTTTAAATGCTGACCCTTATGCTAATCCTTTTATTGGTGGTTTGGTTGCTACTTTAACAATTAAAGGTGATACTTCAACAAGCTCTGGGGTTAGAGAATCTTATTCTGTTTCTAGATTTACTGGAAATTCTAATAATGCAGGGGCATTATTTTATCAAATTGAAAACTATAGCAGTATTAAAACTTTTGACGTAATGGGCGTTTATGCATTGGAATCAAATTTTGATTTGATTAAAATTGATAACAGTGCAGTCATCAATAAACTAAATAGTGTGACTGCTTTCATAGGAGAATTATCATCAAGTCAATTTAAAACTTTGTCAAATTTAAAATATTATCAAGATTCTACAGGTAAAGATATTACTTGGGAAACTGAACTTTGGAATATTTCATCATCTCTACCTCAAATTATTTATGAGAATAATTATATTCCAGTAGCAGAAGGTGATACTACAAATATTAACAGCGATACATCGTTTATTCATGTAAAGGATGCAGAACAACTTATAGATGCGTTAACTAGAAATACTACTACAACAAGGAAAATAGCGATTGATAATGATATTGATTTGGAAGGAGCTGTTTGGGATCCTGTGGATTTAAATAATGCTATTATTTCTACTCCAGATAATAAAGTTGTTAAAATTAGTAACTTTTCTATAGCTAATAACAATGGTTACGTTGGTTTCTTTAAAACAATAACTAATTCTACTATTAAAAATTTGGCTTTTGAAAATGTAACTATTCCTAGCAGTACTAACAATACAAATGTCGGTATTTTAGCAGGAAGTATCAATGCGTATTCTAACAAGGTTAGTTTGGAAAATATTGCAATTTCTGATTGTACAATAGAAAATGGACAATATGTAGGTGGAATGGCTGGTATTAGCAAAGGTTCTAATTTGGTAGTTGACAATGCTAATTTAACAAATGTAAAAATAAGTTTAAATGAAACTAATTCAAACAATTATGTGGGCGGAATTATTGGTTCATTTGGTGGCGGAAAAATTTCTAATAGTAATGTTTCTAGTACGCTTGATAAGTCTTTATTAAGTTATACAAGAATAGACGATAAAGCTTCAAAATTATATATTGGTGGTATTGTAGGTAATGCAAGTAATTCTACTAGTATATCTGATTCAAATTTCTCAGGTAGTATCATTGTAAGCTATGGTTCAACTGTGTATCTTGGAGGAATAGCGGGCTGCAATTATGGTAAAATTCAAAATTGTTTAGTCAGTCTTGGTGATTATTTAAATGTTTTTGATATTGATAGTAATGTGTATTTTGTAGGCGGTATCGCTGGTGAAAATAACAGCAAGATTTCAGGTTGTGGTGTAGGAACAGATATAATTGCAAAAATCAATGGAAAGGTTAATGTTGACAATACTTATGCCGGTGGAATTAGTGGTGTTAACAAAAGCGAAATTACAGAATCTTATTTCTGTGGTTCATTGGAAGGACTTGCTATTGGTGGATTGACAGGAAGAAATTCAGGGACTATTATGTATTGTTATGTCGGAGTAAATCCTAATGATGAGAGTGCATATTCAGTTGATGGTCAAATAGATTTAACAGGTACTTATGTCGCTGGTTTGACTGCAAAAATGACTACAGGACTTATAAGTGATTGTTATGTGAATGCTCGCTTATCTTCAAATGTTAAACTTACTACATCAGACTCTATTGTGGATAATGTTCTAGGAAGTGTTTGGAACAACATTGTTAATAAGGCGAATTTTGCAGAAAATACTTCTCAAAAAGCAGGTTTGGTTGTTAATTTCTTATTAGGTTCTAACGGAACTAGCACAATTAGAAAATGCGTTTCGACTTGTACATTCACTAATGATGGTGCAGAAAATTCATTAGAATGTGCTAATCAATTCATGAAACCAGGAGATGGAGTATTCTCGTTAATAGGAATATTCAACGAAGATTCTAACACAGGTACAATTCTAAATTGTGTGTTAGATAAAGAAATTGCTGGTTCTTTAGGCGCTAAAGTTGAAATTGAAGAAAAATTAAAATTTTTGTTCTGGACTTTTGAACCATTGTCTGGGTCTTCATTCACAGCTGCAACTACAGCAGAAATGCAATCTGGAACTAGATATGCGTCATTCAATGAAGATATTTGGAATTTTGCAGTAAGTGGCTATCCAGAATTAAATGTTGAATGGACCGTCCTTTCAGCAGATAGTGAAAAATAATATAAGTCATTGCTTTTTAGCAATGATTTTTTTATCTTAGCGCAATGGTTTTTTTAATATTTTTATTACTATTATGGTTTTATTATAAATTTATATAATTAAATTATTATAATATTATTTATACAAAGTAATATTCAATAACATTAAAAGATAATGTACACTCTATTAGATATAATATTCGATATAATAATTGATATATTGATATAAAATTAGTGTATTGATATATATTTGCTAAGATTAATTTAATAATTTTATTTATATGACAGTAAGGTTTTTAAGATAATAGCATATGTTAGGAATAAAATAAAAATATTCTTTTAGATTATGGGTTTTAACAAGATTATATTTAATAATTTTATTTATATGATAGTAAAGTTTTTAAGATAATAGCATAATGTTAGGAACAAAATAAAAATATTCTTTTGGATTATAGGTTTTTACAAGATTATATTTAGTTAATTTATTTATAAACTAGTAAAATTTTAAATGGTAGTATCTTTTTATAAAGAATATGATAAAAATATTGCATTTATTTATAGATATATAGTAAGTTTTAGTATTAGAAATATAATAATATTTACTTAATAATCAATAGATTTTCAAATATAATAGACTATTATTAGAAATTTATATTTATTAAAACAGCAATTTTGTTTTAGTATTTTACAAGTTTTAATAGTCGCCAATAGGAATACAAAAAAATCACCCTTAGGTGATTTTGTTAGCTAATTATTGAGCTTGTTGTTTTGCTTTCTCGTACTCAGCTAAAATTACTGAACTTAGAAGATTTCTTGTTTCAGTATTTAATGGATGAACAACATCTTTGCGTTCTCCTTCTGGTCTTTGCTTTGAAGGCATTGCTATAAAGCAACCATTCTTTCCTTCAATAATCTTAACATCATGTACGACAATAGCATTGTTGATAGTAAATGATGCGACCGCTTTGAATTTGCTGTCTGGTTTAGACACTAGTCTAATTCTTACATCTGTAATTTCGATCGTCTGCAAGTTGTATTCCCCCTTTATAAATTAACTAACAATGTAGTTATTATTATTTTATTATAATTTTTAAAAAAAATCAAATATTTATAACAATTATTTATAATTAATGTTTTATATTATATTTACATACAATATTAAAAATTCTTTGATTTTATTATTTATATTTGTTAAAATATGACAGAGGTTTTATGGATACTAATTGTATAAAATGTGGAGCAAAACTTTTCTATGACCCTAATAGTGAACAAATAAAATGTTCTTCTTGTAATAGTGTTTACAATATTGATAAAGAACTGAATGTGGGAATTAAGACATTAAATAATTATAAAGATTCTGATGAAATAAAAATTTCATCATTTTGCGCAAATTGTGGTGCAAGTGTTGATACTACTGATAATAATTTTGAAGGCGTTTGCCCTTATTGTAGAAGTCCGTTAAAAATTGAAACAAATTCCCAAGTCGCTGAGGGTATTATTCCGTTTAAATTTGATAAATCGCAAATACCTATTTTGATTAAAAAGAATGTTAAAAGGAAATTATTTCTACCTAAAGAGTTTAAAAAATTTCAACAACTTGAAAATATTTTGGCTAGGTACATTCCTATAATAGTTTTTTCTGGAAGTACATTTTCTAAATATAGCGCAGTTTTAGTTTATAAAATTTATAATGAAAGAGAAAATAATTATAGTTATTCGTATAGAAAAGTATATGGGGATATAAATTGTGACTACAACGATGTGGTTGTTGAAAATTGTTACAAAACACTGGATTCTGAAATAGAAGATATTTTGCCTTTTAATATTGATAACATGTACAAATTTAATGAAGATTTTTTAATGGGATATCCTGTTGAAAAAGAAGAAGATGAAATTACTAACAAATTTGAAAATAAAGCAAAATCTAAAATTCAGGATATTATAAAAGATAATATAAAATCAAGATATGATTGCGATTCAATTGAAGACTTATATGTATCAACAGAGTATTTTGACACTAAATTTCAAAGGTTATATGTTCCAATTTATTTTTTGGAAATAAAATATAAAAATAAAATTTATAAACCAATAATTAATGGGCAAACCGGGAAGGTAGGAGGACACTTACCTAAATCTAAATTAAAAATGTTTTTTGGAATTTTAATAGTATTGTTGCCTATTATTTTTGTGTTGCTATTTTTGTTCCTATATAGTATTTAATAATATTTTATAAATTTTTTAAAATGTTTATCAGTAGTACAGTTAAAAACATATATAATATTATGAAAAATTATTATTTTATGGGTATTGGTGGAGTAAGTATGTATAAACTTGCTCTTTTTTTGTTTAATTTAGGATTTTCTGTTTCTGGCTATGATAAAGCTAAATCTAAAAATACAACACAGTTGGAATATGCAAATATTAAAGTTTATTACAAACCCAATATTAATCATTTAAAAAATGTAGATGTGGTAGTCATAAATGGTGCCATCAGTGAAACATTTAAAGAATTGAAATATGCAAAGAAACACAATATTACTATAATAGATAGGGCTGAACTTTTATACAAGATTAGTTGCAAGTTTAAATATGTTATAGCAGTCAGTGGCACACATGGGAAAACAACAACTGCAAATATGATATATCATATTTTAAGAAATGCAGGCTTAAAAGTCTCTTGTCATATTGGTGCAGAAATTGAAAATGATAGGCTTTGCATTGATGATGATTATCTGGTGGTTGAAGCCTGCGAATTTAATAGAAGTTTTTTAAAATTAAAACCATATATAGGCATTGTTTTAAACGTCGAACCAGAACATTTGGATTGCTATAAGAATTTTAATGGCCTTAAAAATGCTTTTTCAAAATTTTTAAAACAGTCTACAAACAAATTTGTGCTTTATAGCAATAATACAAAATTTTTGAAATCAAGACTAGATTGCAATTGGATTTCATCAGTTGGGAATTTTAATGAGAAAAATAAAGAAGTTGCTGTTTCTGTGTGTGAATTTATTGGAATAGATAAAGTCGATGCAAATAAATTTATGCAATCGTATTCTCCCGCAAAGCGAAGGCAGGAAGTAATAGGGCATATTAATGGTTTTTCTGTATTGCTTGATTATGCTCATCACCCTACTGAAGTAAATGAATTTATACATTGGTTTGGGTCTAATAATATGATAATTTTTCAACCACACACATATTCTAGAACAAAATTGTTGTTTAAAGAATTTCTAAATGTTTTTAAAAATCTTGATAATATTATAATTTACAAAGAGTATCCTGCAAGAGAAAAAAAATGTGATGGTGTAACAGCAAAACAATTATTTAATTCATTAAAGTTATTAAATAATAAGGCATTATATTTAAAAAATGCTTTTAAACTAAAAAGATATATTTATAAATTTGCTAATTCAAAAATCGCATTTGTCGGCGCAGGAGATATTGACAAAGTCGCAAAATTTTGCATAAAGTCAAAAAAAAATTTAAAACCTGTTGACAAAATGTATAAAGTTTAATATAATCTACATATTGCAAATTACAATTTAGGAGTAAAATATGAAAAAGAATATACATCCAAATTATCACGAAGTTACTGTTACATGCGCTTGTGGTGAAACTTTTAAAACAAAGTCAACTGTTGCTGGTGATGAAATAAAATTAGATATTTGCTCAAAATGCCACCCTTTCTTTACAGGGCAACAAAAAATTGTTGATAACAGTGGTAGAGTAGAAAAGTTCTTGAAAAAATTCCAAAATTCTAACAAATAGCAAAATACGCCTTAAGGTTACACCTTAAAAGTTTTTTATAAACTTTTTTATACAAGGCGTATTTTTTTGTGAGGAAAAAATGAATTTGATTGATTTTAAAAAAGTAAGATCACATTTTAAAAGCTTGTTTGAAAAATCTTCAATACCAGGTGTTGAATTTGATGAAATTGCTTCAAGAGTTTTGAATATTAATCGTCTTGATTTATTTTCAGTTATAACAATTTCACGCAAGCAATTAAAAACTATTTTAAAATGTGCAAAAAAGCGATTAAAACATGTTCCAATTTCTAGCATTTTTAATTATTCATACTTTTATGGACGAAAATTTTTCGTAAACAATAACGTATTGACGCCTAGATTTGATACTGAAATTGTTGTTAATAAAGCCTTGGATTATATTAATTATAATTCTAAAGTGTTAGATATTTTTTCTGGTTCGGGTTGCATAGGAATTACTATTAATCTCGAAACTAAAGCTAGCGTTGTCTGTTCAGATATTTCAAAGAAATCTTGTAAAGTAATTAAAAAGAATGCAAAACAGTTGTCGGCAAATGTCAATGTTGTTTGTTCAAATTTGTTTGATAAAATAGTAGGGAAATTTGACGTGATTGTTGCTAACCCACCTTATATTGAAAGTAATGAAATATCTAGTCTTGAGCCGGAAGTTAAATATTATGACCCAATTTTAGCATTAGACGGCGGAAAAGATGGTTTGAATTTTTATAAAACTTTAGCACAAAACATTAAAAATTATCTTTATCCTTCTGGAATTTTGGTTATGGAAATTGGTTATAATCAAGCTGAATGTGTTAAAAAAATTTTTAATGGTGTTTTTAATTTGGTTGAATGTTATTGCGATTTAGACGAATTGCCTAGAGTAATTATATGTAAAAACTTAAAAGGAGATTAATGTTTATGTTATCAAAATTGTCAACTATTAAAGAAAAATTTGAATATTTATCAAAAAAAATAGCAGACCCTGATGTTATAGCTGATAATGCTTCTTGGCAAAAGTTGGTTAAAGAACACAGCAATTTACAACCGATTGTTGAAGAATATGATAATTATTTATCTTTAAAAAACCAACTAGAAGATAGTGAATCAATGCTTAAAACAGAAAATGACCCTGAAATGAAATCTATGTTAAACGATGAAATCGTAAGACTAAATAAAGCTATTAAAGACAGTGAAGAAAATCTTAAAGTTTTGCTTCTTCCAAAGGATGAAAATGATACTAAAAATGTCGTTTTAGAAATCAGAGGTGGGGCAGGTGGTGAAGAATCTGCACTTTTTGCTCATAGTTTGTTTAGAATGTATAAAATGTATTGCGATAGCCACAAATTTAAGTGCGAAATTGTAAATGTTGAAGAAACAGAATTAGGGGGTATTAAAGAAGTTACTGCCCTTATTAAAGGTAAAAATGCTTATGCAACTTTTAAGTTTGAAAGCGGTGTTCATCGTGTTCAACGCGTCCCTGAAACTGAAAGTCAAGGAAGAATTCATACTTCTACTGTAACAGTTGCCGTTTTGCCTGAAATGGAAGAAGTTGATGTTCAAATTGACCCAAAAGACTTGAGAATCGATATTTACAGAAGTGGTGGCGCTGGTGGTCAAAATGTTAACAAGGTTAGCTCTGCAGTTAGAATTACACATATCCCTACTGGTATTGTTGTCGCTTGTCAAGATGAAAGAAGTCAGTTGATGAATAAGGAAAAAGCAATGACAACTTTGCGTGCTAAAATATATGATTTGTATCAAGGAGCAAAAGAAAGCGAATATAAACAAAACCGTAAAGACCAAATTGGCTCGGGGGATAGAAGTGAGCGCATTAGAACATACAATTTCCCACAGGGCAGAGTTACAGATCATAGAATTAATTTGTCGTTGTACAATATAGAAGCCTTTATGGACGGTGATTTAGACGAAATGTTTAAAGCATTAACTATAGCAGACCAACAGAAAAAATTGGCATCTAGCGAAGATTAATCGCTAGATTTTTTATTGATTTTTATATATTATATTTCGTTGATTTTTTATTTAATTATATGTTACAATAAATTTAATAGGAGTGCATATGGGTAAATATTATAAAGAATATGCAAATTTAGATGATGAAATTGATGACGAAATTGAAATAGAATTCGACAAATTTCAAAAAATGGAGCAGGTAGTTTTCGGCAATCTTTTGGGCGATTTTTTGCAGGATGGCAAATATTCTGTAGATAGAGATATTTGTGCTGAACTAATTCACATTGAAAAAGTAGTAGTAGGGGAATTTGGTAATGAAATTCAATTGAAATCTCCTATAAAATTCGAAACTTTCCCTTGCTTTATTTTGCGTGTCAAAGATACTAGAATAGGCTTGTATCTTTTAGAAGAAATAAATCACGCTGGTAATGAATCTATCGGTTCTGGTAGTTATTGCGACATTAATGAATTTTTAGTAGATGAAATGAAATTTTCTACAGATAATGTTATTCTAAATCTTAACGAAGCTTATAAAAAATATAATATTACTAAAAAGTTAGATGAAGGTAATATTAAAGAAATTTCCGAAATCGATAAATATAAAGATTATAATGCAATTTTAAAGAAATTGGCTTTAAATAAATTAAAGCAAAACATTTTAATAGAAAATCACGACTTATTAGAAAATATTGAACAAAAGTACATTGACAAAATCTTAAAACAACTCGAAAATTATCCAGAGTTTAAGTATATCGTAACTAACGAATTAGAAGGTGCATTAATAGATAAAACAGAATTTATTTCTAAAAATAAACCTTTTTATAATCGGGCTTTTAGAGAATTGCTAGATGATGTTATTTTTATGAATGATGGAGAACTTAGCGAAAAGGATAGAGAAGAATTTTATGCTAAACAAAAAGATGCAAAGCAAGAGTATTCGTTATCTTCATCAAAAATAAAAGATTTAATTGAGCAAGTTCAAAAACCTGAAGATATACAATCAAGAGAATATCTTGAAAATATCGAAAATAAAAATGAAAATGAAATATCAAAATTAAATGAAACTAAATTAAAATCTAAGCAGAAATCAAAAGCAAAAGAAACTCAAGCTGAAATTGAAGCTGCTGTTAATGCTCATCAAAAAGAGAAACTTGAAAACGATAAAATAACTAACAAACAAAAACAAAAGAAAGAACAGCAAGAAAAGAAAAAACTAAGCAGAGAAAAAACTGAAATTAATAAATCTCGTGAACAGGTGGATTTGGGTGCAGAAACCAAGAAAGAAGATATTACAAAAACACCTAAAACTAAACAAACACAAGGTACAAAACAAACATCTAAAATAAATGAAATACCTGAAAATAAACAAACTCAACTTGGTCGAAGGTCAAGAAAAATAGAGTCTGAACGAACTCAAACCCCTAGGGGTAATAAGGTTGAAATTCCTGTCACTCAAGCACCAAATAAACAAGTTACACAAGAGCCTGTTAATAATCAAACAAAAAACTCAAATAGACAAGAGAGTCTGTTGCAAAGAGAATTATTGGAAAACGAACAGAAAGCTATAAATACACAACCTCCTCAAGAAAAAACTTCATCAAGTGCAAAAAATAAACAAAATACGAATATATACGATAGAACAATATCTCAAAAACAGGGAGTAGAATTTGAAAAAACACTAATAGACAAAACTGATACACCTTTCGGACAATTTGTGCTTTCACATTTGGATAAAAAAGAGATTAGTAGTGAAGTAGTGAACAAGAGATAATATCTAAATCTAGTTTATAATTAAAAAATAAATTGGTTTTAAACCCAATTTATTTTTTATCCTATCTTATTTTATTGTTTTTTTTAATATTTTTATAACTACCTGTACAATATGCTTTTAAAGAATCTATCATCAAGTCAACATTTTGTTGATATTCATCTTTAGTTTTTGAAACAGATGATAATTTTATTAAGGTGCTTATTAGTTCTTTATACATTTCAAAGTAATTTACTGAAGTATCGTCATCAAATGCAATATTCGCCACAAAACATCTAATATTATGTTTTTGAAGTTCTGTTAATTTCAAGTTTTCAGGTAAGTATTCTGTAATTGCTGATATCATATTATTGTTCAAGGTGCCGCGAGCATATTTTACTAAATCATAATTATCCCTAATTTCTTTGCTTTGCTTTTTATAAAGGTCGGCAACTTCTTCTTTATAGGAGTCAAGATAATCTTTAAAGTTGTTTCTTGTAGATACATAGAAGTTCGTTTCATCTTCACTGAAATATTTTAAAATATAATTATTAAGAAATTTATTTACTTCTTTAAAATTTTCTTTTTTAAATATCTCTTTATTGTATTTGTCAAAATCTTTTTGAAGATGTCTGTTTTGAGAAATTACTATGTTTGAAATTACAATATTAAACACAGTAGCAATTTCTTCAGCATATTGAACTTTCATTTGTTCTATGTAATCATCTAAATTATTAGGGAAATTGTTACCTGCACTTATAAAATTCCAATTAATTTGATATGACATAGGACCTCCATTAATTTTTTTCATTTTATCATATAAAAATTAATTTGTAAATACTTGTAATTAAAATTTTTTATATTTTCTTAATTATTGGCATCAAAAAATGTTTATGATTTCATATTTATCGTTCTTTTTATTTTTCCTTTTTTTAAAGTTAGTCTTTTTGTCGATTTTTATTTAAAAAGTTTTTAAAATCTATTGACAAATCTTTGGTTGTTTGATAAAATCTTTTTGCTATTACTGATTGGGTTGATACACAAGGTTGCAACAACTAGCTACTGTTGGTGGGAATTTGTGTGTACTAAAGCCTTTTTAGGCGCCAACAAAAGTAATTTTTATTTTTGGGTGATAGTACTTAACACACGGCTCATTATTATATTACTATAATACCTATTCTTATTCTTCTCATAATTATTTTATGCGGGTTTAAAAAGTTTGTTAATTTTAAACTTTAATAAAGTAGGTTTAAATTTTATAATAATTCAATTTGTTCTATTAATAGTGTTTGTTAGGTTTGGTAAGAGTTTTGCATTATTAGGAGGATTTTTATGGCAACTCAAAAAATTAGATTTAAGTTAAAGTCTTACGACCACGCTTTAATCGACAGTACAGTGGCAAAAATTATTGATATTGCTACTAAGGCTGGATGTAAAATATCTGGCCCTATACCTCTTCCTACTGAAAAGGAAGTGGTTACTATTCTTCGTGCACCGCACAAATATAAAGATTCAAGAGAAGAGTTCGAAACTAGAACTCATAAAAGAATGATTGATGTATACGCTCCAAATTCAAAAGCAGTTGATACACTTCTTAAAATGAATTTGCCTTCTGGCGTTGTCATCAATGTGGTTTTATAAAAGGAGACAGCGTAAATGAAAAGTGCTATTATTGCTAAAAAACTAGGCATGACTCAGATTTTTGATGATGACGGTAAAGTTATTCCTGTTACAGTCGTTGAAGCTGGTCCATGTGTGGTTTCTCAAATCAAAACTGTAGAAAAAGATGGTTACAGTGCAGTTCAAATGGCTTATGGTAAATTAAAGCCTTCTAGAACTAATAAAGCTATCGCTGGAACTTTTAAAAAGGCTGGCGTAGAGACTAAAAAATATATTAAAGAATTTAAACTTGATAACGCAGAAAATTTCACTTTAGGTCAAGAAATTAAATGTGATACTTTTGCTGTTGGCGACAGAGTTGATGTGTCTGGCGTTTCAAAAGGTCATGGTTTCACAGGCGTTATTAAAAGATGGAACAATCACAGACTTAAAATGACACACGGTGTTGGACCTGTTCACAGAGAAGTTGGTTCAATGGGTGCTAATTCATACCCTTCAAGAGTTTTCAAAAATAAGAAAATGGCTGGTCAATGGGGTAATGAAAATGTTTCAGTACAAAATCTAACAGTCGTAAGAGTTGACGCTGAAAGAAATTTATTGTTGATTAAAGGTTCAGTTCCTGGCCCTAAAAACTCAATAGTTTTCATTAAGTCAACCATTAAGGCTTAAAGGAGTAAGGTATGACTAAAGTTAATTTATATAATATGAAAAAAGAAGTCGTTGGCGATGTTGAACTTAGTGATATTTTTAATGTTGAATACAACGAACCAGTTATCCACCAAGTTGTAGTTGCTGTCCACAATAATCAAAGACAAGGCACTATGGCTAATTTGACTAGAAGTGAAGTTAGAGGTAAGGCAGCTAAACCTTGGAGACAAAAAGGTACTGGTAGTGCTAGACAAGGTTCTAGAAAAGGTCCTCAATGGACTGGCGGCGGTATTGTCTTCGCTAAAAAACCTAGAGATTTCTCACAAAAGGTTAATAAAAAAGTTAAAGATTTAGCTCTTTGTAGTGCTCTAAGTCAGAAATTAAGACAAGATGAATTATTTATAGTAGATAGTATCAAAGTTGATGCTCCAAAAACCAAAGTTATGGCTGATATGCTTGACAAGTTCGGCTTTACAGGTAAATCTGTTGCTATTGTTACTGACGGTGTTGATGCTAATGTGCTTAGAAGTTCTAATAACATTCAAAAACTAAATGTTAATGAAGTTAGACTTTTAAACGCTTGCGATATTGTTGAAAACAAATTCGTGGTACTAACTTTGGACGCTTTAAAGAAATTAGAGGAGGCATTTTAATTATGATGGCACAAGAAATTATTCTAAAGCCTATTATGACTGAAAAATCTTATGCTGGTATTGCTAATAAGATTTATACTTTCAAAGTTAATATGAAGGCTAATAAATACGAAATTAAAGATGCTGTTGAAGAACTTTTCGGCGTTAAAGTTGATAAAGTTAACACTTGCATCGTTAAGGGAAAAACTAAGGCTAGAAATACTAAAAATGGTCGAGTTTTTGGTAAAACTAGCGATTATAAAAAAGCTGTTGTTACCCTTAAACAAGATTCTAAAACTATTGAATTCTTCGATAGTTTATCATAAGGAGATTTTATATGGCATTAAACAAACATAAACCTACCTCAAGCGCTCAAAGATTTGTTACTACTTTAAATGTTGATTATGTTGATAAAAAAGCAAAAGCTCCTAAAACTTTGCTTGCAACTAAAAACAAAACTGGTGGTAGAAATGCTCAAGGTAAAATTACTGTTAGACACATCGGTGGCGGTAACAGAAGAAAATACCGTATTATAGATTTTAAAAGAAATAAAGATGGCGTTGAAGCAGTTGTAGAAAACATTCAATACGATCCTAATCGTACTTGCTTTATCGCTTTATTGTGTTATGCTGATGGTGAAAGAAGATTTATTATCGCTCCAAAAGGTTTGAAGGCTGGAGATAGAGTTATTTCTGGTTCTAACATTGAAATTAAAATTGGTAATAATCTACCTCTTAGTGAAATCCCTCTTGGTGCTTTAATCCACAATATTGAATTAAACCCTGGTAAAGGTGGACAACTTGTTAGAACTGCAGGTGCTTCTGCTCAACTTATGGCTAAAGAAGGTAACTATGTTACTTTAAGAATGCCTTCTGGTGAAATGAGAAAGGTTTTGGCAAGATGTAGAGCTACTATTGGTGAAGTTGGTAATGAAGAACATGAAATCGTGTCTTTAGGTAAGGCAGGTAGAAAAAGACATATGGGCATTCGTCCTACTGTCCGTGGTAGTGTTATGAACCCAGTTGATCACCCTCACGGTGGTGGTGAAGGTAAATCTCCAGTTGGACACGCTGGTCCTATGACTCCTTGGGGTAAACCTGCACTTGGTTATAAAACTAGAAAACATAAAAAGGCTTCTGACAGACTTATTGTCAAGAGAGCTTCTGGCAAATAGGAGATAAATTATGAGTAGGTCATTAAAGAAAAGTCCGTTCATTGAAGAAAAATTGTTCAAAAGAATTCAAGATATGAACGAAAAAAATGAAAAGAAAGTTGTTAAAACTTGGTCAAGAGCTAGTGTTATTCACCCTATTATGGTTGGTCACACTATCGCTGTTCATAATGGTAGAAAGCATATCCCTGTTTATTGTACCGCTGATATGGTTGGACATAAACTAGGTGAATTTGCTCCTACTAGAACTTATAAAGGACACAAGGGTAATAATAAGGAAGGGAAATAGGAGAGAGTATGGCAAAGAGAATTAGAGAAAAAACTGCTAAAATTTTAGCTGAAAAAGATAACCGTCCATTTGCAAAGGTAACTCATGTTAGAGTTAGTCCTACTAAGGCTTTACCTGTTGTTAACTTGGTTCGCGGTAAAAGTTATGATGAAGCAATCGCTATTTTAGAAAACCTTCCTAACGATGCTGCTAGCATTGTCTTGAAACTTATTAATTCAGCTGCTAGTAATGCTGAACACAATAAAGGTTTAAATAGACATGACCTTTATGTCGCTGAAATATTCGTAGATAATGCTCCTTTTACTGAAAACAGATATTGGTTTAAAGGTCGTGGCAGAGGTTCTAGAATTGCTTCAAGAAGAAGTCATATAACTGTTAAGTTAGATATGGCAAAAGGAGTGTAATAGTATGGGTCAAAAAGTTAATCCTAATGGTCTTAGAACAGGTATAAATAAGGGCTGGAATTCTTTCTGGTTCACTGACAACAAAAAAGATGTTGTTAAATTTGTTAAAGAAGACGATGAATTAAGAAAATTTATTAATAAAAATTATGCTAATTGCGGTATCTCTTCAATTAAAATTGAAAGAACTGCTGATACTTTGACTGTTACTATTGCTACTGGTAAACCTGGTATGCTTATCGGTCAAAAAGGCGCAGGCGTTGAACAATTAAGAAAAAGTATTGAAAAACTTTCTAATGCTAAAAAAGTGTTCGTTAATGTTAAAGAAATTAAAAATGTTGATATGGACGCTAAATTAGTCGCTGAAAGTATCGCTTTACAACTTGAAAAAAGAGTTCAATTCAGGCGT
This sequence comes from uncultured Christensenella sp., assembly GCA_949293925.1. GTDB lineage: Bacteria > Bacillota > Clostridia > Christensenellales > UBA1242 > CASFHD01. Next base: position 20,070 of record CASFFI010000005.1, read on the forward strand.
GCTATGAAATCTGCTATGCAAAGAACTATGAAGGCTGGAGCTAAGGGTATCAAAACTATGGTTTCAGGTAGACTTGATGGTGCAGAAATAGCAAGAAGTGAACATTACCAAGAAGGTTCTCTTCCTTTACAAACACTTAGAGCTGATGTTGATTATGCTTTGGCTGAAGCTCACACTACTTTCGGTGTTATCGGTGTTAAAGTTTGGATTTATAAGGGAGACATTATTGGTAAAGTTAACTTAACTGAAAAAGGAGAAAACTAATATGTTAATGCCTAAAAGAGTTAAAAGAAGAAAAACATTTAGAGGCAGAATGAAGGGTAAGGCTTCAAGAGGTAATTTCTTGGCTTATGGTGATTACGGCCTTGTTGCTACTGAACCTTGTTGGATGACCTCTAATCAAATTGAAGCTGCTCGTATCGCTATGAATAGGTATATGAAAAGAGGTGGAAAAGTTTGGATTAAAGTTTTCCCTGATAAACCTATCACTAAGAAACCTGCAGAAACTAGAATGGGTAGTGGTAAAGGTTCACCTGAAGGCTTCGTTGCTGTTGTTAAAACTGGTAGAGTTCTTTTTGAAATCACAGGACCTACTGAAGAAATGTGTTTAGAAGCTTTGAGGCTTGCTAGCCACAAATTGCCTTGTAAAACTAAGGTGATAAGAAAAGAAGAAAAAGGCGGTGAGTCGAATGAAGAATAATTATAATGAAATGACTATTGAAGAATTAAATGCTGAAGAGAAAAAACTTAGAAGTGAACTTTTTAATTTAGCTTTCTCTAAAAGCGTCAATCAATTGACTGATAATTCTTCTATTAGAAAAATTAAAAAGAACATCGCTAGAGTTCTTACTGCTAAAACTTTAAGACTTAAAAAGGAGATAGAGGAGTAATATGGAAAACATTGAAAAGAAACCTTCACACAAGACTATTATTGGTGTCGTTGTTAGCAATAATATGGACAAAACTATAGTCGTTTGTGTTACTGGTAAGAAAAGACACCCTATCTATAAAAAATATGTTACATTCAGCAAAAAGTACAAAGTACATGATGAAAAAAATGAGTGTAATGTTGGCGACAGAGTTGAAATTGTCGAGACTAGACCTATCAGCCGTGATAAACACTTTAAACTTCTTTCTATAATCGAAAGATCTAAATAGGAGATAATTTATGATACAACCACAATCAAGATTAAAAGTTGCCGACAATACTGGTGCTAAAGAAATTATGTGTATCAGATGTCTTGGCGGTTCATTTAGATATAGTTCTAATATAGGTGATATTATTGTTGCTTCTGTTAAAAAGGCTGACCCTGATGGTAAAGTGAAAAAAGGCGATGTTGTTATGGCTGTTGTTGTTAGAACTAAAAAGGGTGTTCAAAGAGAAGATGGCACTTCTATTAAATTCGATGATAATGCTGCTGTAATTATTGATAAATCTAAACTTCCTAGAGGAACAAGAATTTTTGGACCTATTGCGCGTGAACTTCGTGCTAAAGGATTCCTTCAAATTATATCTCTTGCTCCGGAAGTTTTATAGGAGGATTAAATGTCTAAACTTAATATTAAAACTGGCGATAAAGTAGTTGTTATCGCAGGTAAAGACAAAGGCGTTACAGGTGAAGTTTTAAGCGTGCTTCCAATGGATAATAAAGTTGTCGTTAAAGGTGTTAATATTCAAACTCATTTTAATAAACCTAAGTCTAAAGATGATAAAGGTGGTATTGTTAAAAAAGAAGGTGCTATTGACATCTCTAATGTTCAAGTTATCTGTCCTACTTGCAATCTTCCAACTAGAATTGGTAGAGGTGTTGATGAATCTGGCAAGAGCGTTAGAATTTGTAAACATTCTAATTGTGGCGCTATAATTACAACTAAAGTGGCTAAGGTTAAAAAGACCACTAAAAAGTCTAAGTAGGAGATTAACATATGGAAAAGAAAGAATTAAATAGAAAACATATTTACTATAAGGAAAATGTTGTTCCTGCTCTTATTAAAGAATTTTCATATAAAAACATTATGGAAGTTCCAAAATTAGAAAAAATCGTTTTGAGCATTAGACTTGGTAAAGAAAAAGACAATTCTAAGAGTTTTAACTTGGCAGTTGATGAATTATCTAGCATCGCTGGTCAAAAAGCAATGGTTACCACTGCTAAAAAATCTGTGGCTAACTTTAAACTTAGAAAGGGTCAAAAAATCGGCGCTAAGGTTACTTTAAGAGGCGAAAGAATGTATGAATTCTTTGATAAACTCGTGTCAATTGCTCTACCTAGAGTTAGAGACTTCCAAGGTGTTAACCCTACATCTTTTGATGGTAAAGGTAATTATAGCTTTGGTATTAAAGAACAAATCATTTTCCCTGAAATTATCTATGATAAAATTGAACACGTTAGAGGCTTTGATATTATGATTGTTACAACTGCTAATACTGATAAAGAAGCTTTCACTTTATTAGATTTGATGGGTATGCCTTTTAGTAGGAATAATAGGAGATAATTATGGCAAAAAAAGCATTAATACAAAAACAACAAAAAAAGCAAAAATTTTCAACTAGAGAATACACTAGATGTTCTATTTGCGGTCGTCCTCATGCTGTTCTTCGCAAATATGGTATTTGCAGACTATGCTATAGAGATTTGGCTTACAAAGGTGAATTGCCTGGTGTAAAGAAGTCTAGTTGGTAAAAGGAGATTTTTTATGTATATAAATGACCCAATCGCAGATATGCTTACAAGAATTCGTAATGCGAATGTTAATAAGGCTGAAACTGTTGATGTTCCTACTTCTAAAATGAAACTCTCTATTGCTAATATTCTTTTAAATGAAGGTTTTATATCTTCTTATAAAGAAGTTGAAATAGATGGTCACAAAAATATTCATATTACTTTGAAATATGGCCCTAATGGTGAAAAAGTTATCTCAGGTCTTAAGAGAATGAGTAAACCTGGTCTTAGAGTTTATGCTAATGCTAGTGACCTACCTAGAGTTTTGAATGGTTTGGGAATTGCTATTGTTTCTACAAATAAAGGTGTTATCACTGATAAAGAAGCAAGAAAATTAAATGTTGGCGGTGAAGTGCTAGCATTCGTATGGTAGAGGTGAGTTATGTCAAGAATAGGTAAATTAGAAATTATTGTTCCTGCCGATGTTACCGTTTCGGTAGGTGAGGACAATACTGTTACTGTTAAAGGTCCTAAGGACACTCTTTCTAGAGTTATTGACAAATGCATAACAGTAAATGTAGAAGGTAACAAAATACATTTAACACCTAATAATAATGAAAATAAAACTAATGCTTTACACGGTCTTTATAGACAATTAATCAATAATATGGTTATTGGTGTAAGCAAAGGATTCAAAAAATCTTTGACTATTAATGGTGTTGGTTACAAGGTAGCTAAACAAGGTAATAAAATTGTTATGGGGCTTGGATTTTCTCATCCTGTTGAGTTTGAAGAAGTTCATGGAATTACTTTATCTTGTCCTTCTGCTACTGAAATCGTTGTCGAGGGCGCTGATAAAGAACTTGTAGGTCTTGTTGCTGCTAAAATTAAGGCTATTAGACCAGTTGAACCTTATCATGGTTATGGTATTAGATATACTGGCGAAACAGTTATATTGAAGGCTGGTAAGGCTGCTAAGGGCGGTAAGAAGTAAGGAGTTTTGTTATGATTAATAAAGTTAATAAAAATGACATTAGAGTTAAAAGACATTATAGACTAAGAAATCATTTGTCTGGTAATTCTTCTCGTCCTAGATTAAATGTTTATAGAAGTTTAAATAATATCTATGCTCAACTTATCGATGATGAAAAAGGTGTTACTATCGTTAGTTGCAATACTTTACAACCTGATATTAAATCTTTGATTAATGGTAAATCTCCAAAAGAACAGGCTTTTATCGTTGGTCAAACTATTGGGAAAAAAGCTGTAAACGCTGGTATTACTGATGTCGTTTTCGATAGAGGTGGATATCTTTATACTGGTAGAGTTAAAGAACTTGCAGACGGTGCTAGAAGCGCTGGCTTGAAGTTTTAGAAAGGAGTTTTTATGGCAAAAAGAGAATTCAAAAAACAAAGAGTTGAGCAAAATGATGGCTTCGACAAAAAAATGTTGGAAATCAGAAGAGTTGTTAAAGTTGTTAAAGGCGGTAGAACTTTAAGATTTTCAGCTTTGGTTGTCGTAGGTGATAAAAAAGGCCGTGTTGGTATGGGCTTAGGTAAGGCTGCTGAAGTTCCAGTTGCTATTGATAAGGCTACTAAGGCCGCTAAGAAAAACTTGATTACTGTCCCTGTTGTTGATGGTACTGTACCTCATGACACTATTGGTAAATATTCAACTTCTTCAGTTGTTATCTTACCTGGTAAAAAAGGTAGCGGTATTATTGCCGGTGGTGCTGCGCGTGCTGTTTTCGAACTTGCTGGCTACAGTGATATCACTTCTAAAATTCATGGCTCTACAAATAAAATTAATGCAGTTAAGGCTACTTTAAACGGGTTGAAAGGTATGAGAACTAGAGAACAAGTCGCTGCTCTTCGTGGTAAGCCTGTTGAAGAAATATAGGAGTTTTTATGGAAAAAAATGTAGTTGAAAATGTAAAAGTTACTTTGATTAAAAGTACTATTGGTTTTGACAAGCGTCAAGATAAAATTGTTAAAGCTCTTGGCTTTACAAAACTAAATCAAACTAGAATACTTCCTCTAAACGATTGTATTAAGGGTAGTTTAGATAAAATTAAACATTTAGTAAAAGTAGAAAAGGCTTAGGGAGGAATTAATGTATAATCACGATTTGAAACCTGCTGTCGGTGCTAGAACTCTTCAAAAAAGAGTTGGTAGAGGTATCGGTAGCGGTTTAGGAAAAACTGCAGGTAAAGGTCATAAGGGACAAAATGCTAGAAGCGGTGGCGGTGTTCGTCCTGGCTTCGAAGGAGGTCAAACTCCTATTTATAGAAGAATCCCTAAAAGAGGCTTTTCAAATGCTGCTTTTAAGAAAATTTACTCTAAAGTTAATGTTGAACAATTAAATATCTTTGAAGATGGTAATGTTGTAGATGAAATCGCTTTACTTAATAGCGGTATTCTTGCTAAAATCGAAAAAGATGGCGTGAAAATTTTGGGTAATGGTAATCTTGCTAAAAAATTAACCGTTAAGGCTCAAAAGTTTACTAAGTCTGCTAAAGATAAAATTTCGGCTTTGGGTGGTACCACTGAGGAGGTATAATGTTTAAGACATTAGCTGATGCGTTCAAAATAAAAGATGTTCGCAACAAATTACTTTTGACCCTTCTATTGTTATTTATTTATAGAGTGGGTTGTTGGATTCCTATTCCAGGAATTGATACTGATGCTTTAGTCCTGGCTACAGGGGAGAATGGAAACTCTTTCCTTAGTCTTTTGAATGGACTTAGTGGTGGAGCGCTTTCTCAAGGGGCTTTCTTGGCTCTCGGCGTTTCGCCTTATATCTCGGCTTCTATTATCATTCAACTTTTAGCAGTTGTAATACCTAGTTGGGAAAGACTTTCTAAAGATGATGATGGTAGAAAAAAATTAAATCTTTATACTAAAATTGCAGCCCTCGTGCTTGCTGTCGCTCAAAGTCTTGGTATTATTATTGGATTTAGTTCTTATGGATACCTTGAAGAAACTCTTGCATTACCTTCTTGGTTAACTATTGCTTTCTTAGTTACAATTCTTACCGCAGGTGCTATGTTCACTGTTTGGTTGGGCGAAAAAATTACTGAAATTGGTATTGGTAATGGTATGTCTTTACTTATCTTTGTAGGTATTTTGAGTAGTGCTGGTACTGCTTTATTATCTAGTTTTAGTGATTTATTTAGCGGTGATACTTCAGTAGTTTGGCAATTGATTTTATTTGTCGTTTCTATGATTTTGATTTTTGGATTAGTTGTTTTCGTTGACGGTGGAGAAAGAAAAATCCCTGTTCAATATGCTAAACAAATCAAAGGTAGAAAAATGTATGGTGGTCAATCTACTTATATCCCTGTAAGAGTAAATGCTAATGGTGTTATGCCTATCATTTTTGCAAGTTCACTTCTATCTTTCCCACAACTATTATTTAGTATTTTTAGTCCTAATTCGCAAGGTGGATTTATTGGCTGGTGGACTAAATGGCTTGGTACTGACTCTTGGATTTACTTTATCGCTTTGGGATTGTTAATATTGGCTTTCGCATATTTCTATAATATGATTACTTTTAATCCAGATGATATTTCTAGAAATATTCAACAAAATGGTGGGTTTATTCCTGGTATTAGACCTGGTAAACCAACCTCTCAATATCTTGGGTCTATCTCAAA
>CASFFI010000006.1 GCA_949293925.1 uncultured Christensenella sp.
ATTGCATTATATACTTTTTTGTTCTTTTTTGCAAGAACTATTATTATTTTTAATTATTTCATTACATAATTTTTTTTACTATTGATAATTTGTTTTTGTTTTGTTATAATATTATTATGAATTCAATTAAGGAAGATTCTATTACTAGAGTATTAGTGAAAATGGCAAAAATATCCATTTTTATCTTTGCTGTTTTAGTCTTTGCTGTTGCCGTTTTCAACTTTACGTTTATCAAAACAACAGTGAAAGGGTCTTCAATGTATCCTACTTTAAATAGTAGTGTTACTACAACAGGTACTTTGGGCGATACAGTTTATATCAATCGATTTAATCACGGCGATGTAGGAGATATTGTTGTAGCAAAGGTTGACCATTGGATAAATTTAGATGATTCAAAATATATTATCAAACGACTAATTGGTCTTCCTGGAGATGAAATTACTATTAAAAAAGTTCAGGGTGAAAAAAAATTAACTATTCTTTGTAACAATAAAGAAGTGTTTTCATATTCTTATTCTGAGTCAAGTGAATATGATGTTTATTCATATTATAATTTTTTGAATTATGTAACAGATAACAGATTTGATTCATCTAGGATAATTAATGCTCAATATTTAAGATATGATTCTATAACAAATAAAAATCTTTACACAGGTACAATAAAATTAAAAGACGGAGAGGCTTTCATCATGGGCGATAATATGGCTGTTTCGCACGACAGTACAATGGAAGGACCAGTGCAAATATCAAATATTATAGGAAGGGTAGATATTATTTTAGACAGTCAAAAATCTAGCAAGGCAGATTTAGTTTTAGAAATTTTAAAAATGGTTTTCAATATTAATTAATAATTTTAAGTTTCGTAAAATGTAACATTTTTATAATTATAATTTTTTTATATTTTTTAATTAATTTTCAATTAAAATATTTTTAAATTCATTATATATATCATCGTAATTGTGGATTTTATATTTTTTATGAACTAATTCAATCTGCCATGGCTTGATATTGATTGTATGAAAAAAGGGGAGCCACTTAATTCTTTTACAGAAATGATGTACAATCGTGTCGTTTTTAATTTTTCCTTGTTCATTAAATTTTCTTGGAAGATACAATACTTTTTTTGCACATTTATTTAATGCTGTCTGGTCTGGGAATGCCATTTTTTTATTTACACATAATTCTTTTACCTTTTCAAATAAATTTGTTTCTATTATCATTTTTTTGTTAATTAGCATCATACCAGAATTAAAATAATTGTGTTTTATAAATATTTTTCCGTACCTATCTAATACAACTCCTAATTCGTAATTTGATATATCAATATCGAATAAATTTTTTATATCGCCATTAATCATTATGTCAGTATCTAAATATATGAATTTGTCCGGAAGAACACTTAACTTAACAGAAAATAATCTTAAAAAAGTGTATGGAGTATAAAAACTTAATTTGTTTTTAGAGGAAATTACCCATTCATTGAACTCTTTACCTAAAGTTATTATAGTAACATTGCTGAGTATATTTTTAGATTTTATTATTTTTTCAATTTCTTTTATATCTTTTTGTGTTATAGGGATATAATTTTTATCTAATTCTCTGATGTCTGCAGTAAAAATATAAACATTAAGTGGAGATTTTGTGTGCTTTATCATAGACAATAAACATAATAATATTCCATTTTTAACTTTAAGATTTCCACAAAAAAGCAGATTAATCATTCTCACTCCTTTTTATATATGTAAGATATTCATAGTCACTTAAACTAGCGCGTTCATTCATTTTGTCATATACTAAATTTCTTAAATTTGAAACTTGTTCTAATTCATTTAATGATTTGTCAGGGGAAAATGGCCCATCTATATATATCTTTTGTACTGGTTTTTTAAAACGCTTTGGTTTTTTATACACCATTGTAAAGGTAAATACAGGTTTATTTTCTTTTACAGGATATTTAAAACTAGTTTCTTTAAAAGGACGAATTTTCGTGTAATATGGCCATAAATGTGCTTCAGGATAGATAATTATAGGATTTTTCTTTGACAACAATTTTATGGCGGTATTAAACTTTTTTGCACTTGACAATGTGTCAGGTAAAGGTAATGCACCCCACATAGGTGTTAGGTGTCCGAGTATTGGTATATTTACATTGTCAGAGTTTACTATAATGTATGGTTTTTTAGGAAAACATATAAGCGATGGACTTACCCCATCAGACAATTTATCTGTGTGATTTGAATAGACAAAATAGCCAGTATTTTTATATTTTTTTAAAACTTTTTTGTTAATATATTTTATCCTTTTAAATATTTTAAAATACGAAAAAAATATTGGATAAGTAATAAGTCGGTATGTAACAAATGAAAGTATTTTGTAAATTGGGTTTTTATGAATATATTTGTAATTTTCATTTATTTTTTTTTTTTAATTTTGAAGTCTATTATTTCATCTTCTAATTCGTTTTTGTAATATATAATTTCTTTATATTTCATTTTAAATATTCCTTAATTTTTTTTATAATCGAACTATTTGATTAATTGCATACTATATTTAATATATATTTTCCTTTAAAATATAATATCTTAAAATTTGTATTTATATAAAATTTGATAAATTTTGTATTTACAAATATTCAAAAAAATGGTAATATTTTGTTAAAATTAGTGTTTATATAAATATTTAGGAGGATTTATGCCATCTGGGTCTAGGAGAGGAGGAAGTCATAGAAGAAGTTCAAGACGAATTAGTCGTGTTGGTGGTACTCATTTTTCGACTCGTAGAAATATATCAAATTCTTCAAACCTTTCAAGAAATAGAATTGGTGGTCCAGCAGTTTTCTTTTATGGCGGGAATACGATTTCAAATAATGGTAAAAAGTTTGGTATAATATTTATTTTGGTATTAATTGCTTTTTTTATAGCATTGTTTTGCGGAATATCAATTTCTAATGCTAAAGAAAATATAGAATTTATAAAAAGTGATTATTCGTATTATCAAAATTTTATAGACAGAGCAGAGGTTAATGGATATATTGAAGATGCAACAATAACTGATATAATCTATAATGAAGATGTGAATAGGTATTATTTTACATACGAAATAAGATATGGTTATAATAATATACTAGAGGGTTACACATTTTCAGTATATACAGAATCTGAAATTTCTAATTTTAAAATTGGACAAATCATAAAAGTTGCTGTTGATTCAAATGTCATTAATCAATTTACAGATTCGATACCATTAGATTATAAGGATATGCCTATAGAAAATGATGGCGAGTATTCAAAAGAAGTTAGAAGTAAATTAATAAATACTATAATTTTATCAACTGGATTAATTGTAATTTTTGTCTTAATTGTTATAATTGTACTAAAGAAAAGCAAACCACAAAAGGTTGAAGAAAATCCTGATAGTAATGTTAATAATGAAACCGAGAAAACTGTATGTGAATATTGTGGTTCAACTATTTCAAAACAAGATGATAAATGCCCAAATTGTGGGGCTAGTACAAGATAGTTAGCAATAATTTATTTTACAATTTTTTACAAAAAAATTAAATTTATTTACAATTTGATACAACTGTTATATAATTAAAAAAAGGAGATTTTATGGTTGATGCTAATAAATGTTTAGGTTGTGGCGCTTGCGAAAGTTTATGCCCAGTGGGTGCTATCAAATTAAAAAAGGGCAAAGCGGTTATAGATGCAAAAAAATGTATTAAATGCGGTAGTTGTATGAGTCTATGTCCAGCAGAGGCTATTATAATTAAAAAGGATTAATCCTTTTTTTTATTAGTTAATTGACAAAATTTATAAACTTTTGATATAATACATTTTATTAAATTATTAAAATTATTTTATTAGGAGCAATATGTTAAGCAACAAATATAATTTTACCGAATCAGAAAAAAAATGGCAAGATTATTGGAAAAATGAAAAGATTTATAGTTTTGATAAAAGAAATAATAATACATATTCAATAGATACGCCACCACCAACGGTTAGTGGAAATTTGCATATAGGACACATTTATGGATTTGTTCAAGCAGATGCTATCGCTAGATATAAAAGAATGTGTGGGTATAATTTATTTTTCCCTATAGGTTTTGATAACAATGGATTGCCTACAGAATTGTTTGCTGAAAAACAAACAGGCATTAAGGCTTATACAAAATCTAGAAAAGAATTTAGAGATATTTGTTTAGACGTTGTAAAAAAATATAACAACAATTACAAAGAAACGCTTCTTCAGGCGGGCATTTCTGTTGATTTGGATTTAGAGTACAACACAATTAATGATTTAGCACAGGCAACTAGTCAAAAGTCATTTATAGAATTAGTTGAAAAAGACAAAGCATACAGAAGTGATAAACCTTCTGCTTGGTGTTGTAGATGTAGGACAAGTGTTGCTAATGCTGAACTTGAAGATAAAGACATTGCTTCTACATTTAACTATTTGAATTTCAAAGTTGTAGATAGTGATGAAGTTTTGCCTATTGCTACTACTCGTCCTGAATTATTGCCTGCATGTGTTGCTGTTTTTGTAAACCCAAAAGACAATCGTTATAAAAAGTTTGTCGGTAAAAAGGTAAGAGTTCCTTTATTTGAAAACATTTGTGTAGAAGTGTTAACTGATGATTTGGTTGGTATGGAAAAAGGTACAGGGGCAGTAATGTGTTGTACTTTTGGTGACCAAACCGATGTTGAATGGTGGAAAAAATATAACCTTGAATATAAAAAAGCAATTGAAGACGGCGGAACTATGAGTGAAATTTGTGGAAAATATGCCGGATTAAAAATAAATGATGCAAAAAAGTTGATAATTGAAGATTTAAAATCTGCAAATTATCTATACAAACAAGATGAAATTATTCACGCAGTAAAAGTGCACGAAAGATGTGATCAGCCAGTTGAATTGCTTTGCAAAAAACAATGGTTTATAAAGTCTTGTAGTGAAGAAGATAAAAAAATATGGTTAGAGGCGGGAGATAAGATAAATTGGTATCCAACTAATGCTAAAAATAGATATGTTTCTTGGGTAGAAAATTTAAATCAAGATTGGAGTATATCAAGACAGAGATATTTTGGTATTCCTTTCCCTGTATGGTATTGTAAAAATTGTGGAAAAGTTATTTTAGCAAAATTAAGCCAGTTACCAGTAAATCCTATTGAATCTAAACCTTTAGAAAAATGTGAATGTGGTTGTGCAGAATTTATTCCAGAAATTGATATTATGGATACTTGGGCGACTAGTAGTTTAACTCCTCAAATTAATTTGCATTGGGCAGAAAATGAAGACTATTGTAATAAAAATATGCCTATGGGAATGAGGTTTGCGGGCAGAGATATAGTAAACACTTGGTGCCTTAGAACTATAATTAAAGCGCATTATCACCAAAGCAATATACCTTGGAAGAATTTGATGATTAATGGTTGGGTTATGGCTGATAAAGGTGTTAAAATTTCTAAACACTTGAATAACTCTAAAATGGATTTGCAGACTATGATTAAAACTTATTCATCAGATGTGGTAAGATATTGGTCGATAAATGGTGCGTATGGCAGAGATGTTTTATTTAGTGATGAAGAACTAAAAAATGGCTCAAAACTTTTAAATAAAATTTACAATGTTTCAAAATTTGTTTTAATGTTTATTGATAACTATTCACCTAAAAAACCTAATGAAATTTTACCGGTTGACAGATATTATATGAACAAATTTAATCTAATGTTTGATAAGGCTTGTAAATTTTATGATGAATTTGAAATGGGTTATGCAAAGGCAGAAATTGAAAAGTATTTTTGGGATTTTTGCGATAACTATATAGAACTTGTAAAAAACAGACTATACAAAGTTGATATTTATGGAGAGAAAGCAAAAGAATCTGCAATGTATTCTTGTTATCAGATTTTATTCTCAATGTTAAAAATGTTGTCAATTACAATGCCTCACATCTGTGAAGAAATTTATCATTCTTATTTTATAAGATTCGAAAAATCTAAATCTATAACAACTTTAAGATTATCAAAAATTGATATTGAATATGATGAAAATTTAATGAACGCAGGTGATGATTTAATAAATGTTTTATCACAAATTAGAACTTATAAATCTTTAAATGGATTGTCATTAAAAGATGAAATAAATCATATTCAAATAAATACTCCTAATATTGAATATTTTGAAAAGATGATGTTTGATTTAGAGCCTACTGGCAATTTGGTAAGTTATGAATTAAATAAATCAGAAAAATTAGAAGTAAGTATAAATAATTAATGCGCCACTTGACTTGGTGCATTTTTTTTATTATCCTATAATCATGAAAAAATATTGTATAACAATTGAAGGACCGCAAGGCACTGGTAAAACAACTTTGGCAAATTATTTAAGGGAAAATTTGTTGTCAGTCAATTTGTATCGACTGACTGGTATGCCTGACAAAAGTATTAATGCAAAACAAAAATCTTTAAAAATGTATAAGGATTTAATAAATTACATTAAAACTGTACTAAATGTGGATATTTCATTAGTTTTTGATAGAACTTTTTTTAGTGAACTTGTGTATGCCAGAATCGGTTTAAAAGAATACGATTATGAAAAGCCTTTTAAAATATTAATTAACAAATATTTGAAATTGAATTGTAAACATATTGCCATTTTCCTCTATTTAGAAGATACTAATTTATATGTTGAACGATTACATAGAAATAGAAATGCAGAATATGTTAAATTTGATTTAAATAACAGCATAAATCAACAAGTTGAATATCTAAAACTAGCCGATGAAATGAATAAATTTAAAGATATAGAAGTTATAAAACTTCCTATGGATAATTTTGAAAAAGCGTATAAAATTATTAATGAGAGATTTAATATAAAATGATAAATTTTAATAAAATGAATGAAATAATTATTGAAAAATCAAAGTTTATTGCATATTCTTTTGATATTTTTAGTACTGATGATATAAAAGATATTTTATTGGAACTTAAAAAAGAACACAGGAAAGCAACACATATATGTTTTGCTTATGTGTATAAAAGAGAAGTCGTTTTAGAAAAGTGTTCTGATGACGGAGAGCCATCTGGGACTGCGGGATTACCAATAATGAATGTTATAAAGAAAAAAGGATTACAAAATGTAATGGTCGTTGTTGTAAGATATTTTGGTGGAAAAAAATTGGGCGCTGGTGGGCTTGTGCGTGCTTATACTAAATCGGCAAGTTTGGTTTTATAAATATATGTAAATTTATTGAAATTAATTTTTTTATGTGATATTATATCATTAAATAGAGTAATTTGTCGAAAATATTTGGAGAAGCAAATGAATAAGTTAGAAAAAGTATCAAAATATTTTATCGTTTTTTTAATATTTTCCTTTTTAGGCTGGTGCATGGAAACAGTATATAAATGGATACTATTAGGTCATTTTGAGGATAGGGGATTCTTG
>CASFFI010000007.1 GCA_949293925.1 uncultured Christensenella sp.
CCACAATTTTGAAAATAAATAGAGATGACAAGGTGTAAAATCTTGCATTTCATCTATTACAATATATTTTGTCTCGTATTCGTTTTTTAAACCAAACAGTTCATTTTGAATTATCAACACTGCAGGAATATCCAAGTAATTTAAACTTTTTTCTATCGGCAAACCTAAATGGGTTAAAAATTCTTCATATAAATTTATTATATTTAATTTACCAAACATTTTATAAAGGTGTTTTTTTATAATATTTTTGTAATTTTTTTTATTGTTTACATATCCCTGAAGGTTATCGGCGATAACTTCAATTCTATTATAAACATCTAAATGATTTAGTTTGTTATAAAGTTTTTCTATTTCTTTTTTGTCTATTACAATATAGTCATCTTTTGATATGGCGTTTGAATTTAAAATTATATCTTGACTTAAAAATCTTTTACGAAGGTCGTTTGTTATAAAATCTAGTAACTTATTTAAAAAATCAAAATTTGATTTATAATTAATTATTTTAGAAATTTTTTCGTCCTGAGTCTTTAAAAAATTATTAATGTAAGTAGTTCTATCTATATATTTTAGTCGATAAAGATTAAAGGCTATATTTTCAAATGTAGTAGTGTAAGCGTTCTCGTCATTTATTGATGGTAAAACTTGGCTAATGTAATTTGAAAATTTATTTGAAGGACTTATTATTAAAATATCAGTACTTTTTAATGTTTTTTTATATTTATATAATAAAAATGAAACTCTATGTAGTGCAACAGAAGTTTTTCCACTACCTGCAACTCCTTGTACTAATAAATTGTGATTAATGTCGCTACGAATCAAAATGTTTTGTTCTTTTTGAATGGTAGAAACTATATTTTTCATTTTGCTAGTTGTGTTTTTTGATAGTTCTTCTTTCAGTATATCGTCATCTATAACCATATTACTGTCAAAATAATATTTAAGTTCACCATTTTCAATTTTGTATTGTCTTTTTAATGACATATTTCCAGAAATCTTTCCTATTGGTGCAATGTAAGAAGTTTTACCTATAGTCCCGTCATAATAAAGTGAAGATACATCTGCTCGCCAATCGTGAACTAATAGGTTTGTATCTTTTTGAATGCTACCAAGGCCTATATAGATTATTTTCGGACTTTCAGCGCCGTCTTTTTGAAAATCTACTCGTCCAAAGTAAGATGAGTTCAACTGTTTTAAATATTGTTTTTTTAATGATTGTAAACTTTCAAGTTGCTTTTCAATATTTTCGATTTTATTAAACAAATCACCGCGTTCTTCTGGATTGTTAGACAGTTCGTAAGAATACTCATTTATATACTTATGTGTTTCAAATAACTCTTTTTTGTAATCGTTAGATTTTTTTTCGACATCATTTAAAGATTCTTTTAAAACATCATTTACATTATTTAGGTAAGAGTGTTCAAACTCTTTTGAAGTGGTGTCCATTTATCCTCCTAATTAAAAAATGAATTCATTTTTTAATTAAATAATCACTATTTAGTCTATCAAAAAATAACAATTTATGCTAGCAAATACAGACAAATAATTTTCTATCATAACGATTAAATTTTTAAATTAAAAACTTTTTGTTGCAATTTCAATTCCATAAATAGAAAAATTTTATTACGAATATAGATAGCTTTATTCAACAATGATTTAAGCATTAATATTTTTTAATTTTTAACAATTTATTTGTTAATAATTAATAAATTTTTCTCAATAAATCTTAATAATATTAATATAGTGTTTTAATAGTTTAAAATATTATGATTGATAACTTTAAATGCTATTTTTAAAATGAATATGTTATTGTTAATATTAAGTATTATTTTTAGAAACAACTTTTGATTTTAAATTCTACAAATACTAATAATAAAATATCTATTTGGTTTAAAATAGGAAGATTTGATAGAAATAATGATTGCAAAATAATAATTATTAATTTTTAATTGATTATTGATTTATTATTTTATAAAATTTAATTTATAAATAAATATTCTTATTATAAATTTCTTAATTCTCAAAATAAATATCTGTAATGTTTTGTGTGGGGTATATCAATTAAAATGATTGTTTAATAATTAATTAAAGACCTTGTAAAATTTCAAAATTTATGGTATAATAAAATAATGTTTTATGAGGTGTTTTGATTATGAGACGACCACTTGTTGCTATTGTAGGCAAACCAAATGTAGGTAAAAGCACTTTTTTCAATAAAGTTGCAGGGAAAAAAATAAGTATTGTTGAGGATTTACCTGGAGTTACTCGTGATAGAATTTATGCAGATGCGGAATGGGCGGGCATAAAATTTTCAATAGTTGATACAGGTGGCCTTGATTTTTCTAAAAATGATGAAGTTTATACTAACATTTTGAAACAGGCAAGACTTGCTGTAGATTTAGCTGATGTTATAGTTTTTTTTGTTGATGGCAAAGAGGGGTTAACTTCAACAGATAAAGATGTTGCAGAATTTTTGAGAAAAACAAAAAAGAAAATAATCTTGACTGTAAACAAATTGGACAATAATGAAATTGAAAAAACATATGAATTTTATGAATTAAATTTAGGGCACCCTATACTGTTGTCAGTTGAACAAAGTATTGGGACGGCGGATTTGTTAGATGAGGTGGTGGCTAATCTTAAAAAAATAGAAATAGATGAAGATACCGACTCATTAAAAATTGCCATTGTAGGCAAGCCAAATGTTGGAAAAAGCAGTCTTACTAATTGTTTGTTAGGAGAAGAAAGAGTTGTGGTAAGTCCAGTTGCTGGCACAACTAGAGATGCCATAGACACACCTTTTAAATACAATGGAAAAAATTATACATTAATAGATACGGCTGGACTTAGGAGAAAAAGTAGGATTGAGCCATCTAGTATAGAAAAATACAGTGCGGTAAGAAGTATTGACGCGATATCAAGATGTGATGTTGCAGTATTGATGATTGATGCAAGCGTTGGAATAACAGAACAAGATACTAAAATTGCAGGTCTTATAATTGAAGAAAACAAACCAAATATTATCGTTATCAATAAGTGGGACTTGATCGAGAAAGATAATAAAACAATGAATGAATTTAAGAAAAAATTAGAAACGGATTTTGCATTTATGAAATATTTTGTTCCATTATTTATCTCTTGTGAAACTAAACAGCGAATAGGCGAAGTTATGAAAATGGTTGAATATGTTTACGAAAATGCTAATAGAAATATTTCAATGGGTTTATTCAACAATGCTTTAAACAATGCAATAGCACTATCTACTCCACCTATTGTAAAAAATAAAAGATTAAAAATTTTATATGGCAAGCAGTCTGGAGTGTGTCCTCCTACTTTTGATATATATTGTAATGATGCTTCTATTGTTGACAATTCTTATGCAAGATATATTGAGAATTCTTTAAGAAATGCTTTTGATTTTAAGGGTACACCAATCAAATTAAATTTTAAAAATAAGTTTGATGAATAATCCGAGTAAAATTTTTTAAACGTTACGAATTTGGGGGAATTAATGGTTATAAAAATTGTTTTACTAGTGATTTTGTCTTATCTTTTTGGGAGTTTTAACATTTCAATTGCTCTCACTAGGAAAAAACAAATTGATATCACTAAACTTGGAAGTGGCAATCCTGGTACTTTGAATATGCTCAGAAATTTTGGTCTGACTTATGGGCTAATTTCCATTGCATACGATGTTTTAAAAGGACTAATTCCGTCACTAATTGGATATGCAATATTAAAAATGTATAATTTAGAAACTATTGGTACTTTTTTGGGCGGATTAAGTTCTATTATAGGACATATGTTTCCTATTTATTACGGATTTAAAGGTGGCAAAGGAATTGCAACTAGTGTTGGTATGTTCATTGTAGCGTCACCACTTATGAGTATTTTTATGTTCGTACTTATGGTGGTTGTAATCTTTTTATTGCAATGTGGTTCGGTTGCAACGCTGTCTTACATCGCAACTATGTGTATATTTGAATTTATGTCAGTACCTAGTGGAAGTTATGTGTGTTATATATTAATATCATTGGAATTTGTGTTGATATTTTGGGCACACA
>CASFFI010000008.1 GCA_949293925.1 uncultured Christensenella sp.
AGAATTTGAAACTTACGACTTTAATGTTACAATTGATGGTGTTGTGTATTTAGCACAAGTAACAAAAAGAGATGGATTTTTGTTAAATATCAATGGGCATAACGAAATTGGTGATATTGCAATATCTAATGATAAGGCAGTTGATATTGCACTTTCATTTGCCAAAAAAGTAGGACTTAAAAATATGAATGCCGTATGGTTGGAAGTTGATAATAATTGTGCTTACATCAATTTGGCTTATGTGCAAGATGATGTTATAATGTATCCTGATTTAATTAAAGTCAAAGTTTGTTTAACAAAAGGGAATGTATTGGGTTGGGAAGCAAGAAATTATGCATTTAACCACGTTACTAGAAATGTATCGACTAATCTTAATCCTGCAGATTATGAAGACAAATTAGGATTTGATTATAAATTGCAGGCAATTAATAAATGTGTTATACCTTTAGATGATGGAAAAGAAAGTTTGTGTTTTGAATATATCGTAGAAAAAATGGACGGATTGTATTATATTTATTTAGATGTAAACAAACAAGATATTATAAAAGTTTTAAAAGTTGTAAATTCTAACGGCGTTCAATTAATGGTATAAAAAATAAAAAATGTCTAATTTTAGGCATTTTTTTATTAAAAATAATTAAAAATATAATTTTTTATTTATTTTTTTAATTTTTTTAAAATTTTCAATATTTTTTCACTTTATATCAAAAATTTTCTTTTATTTTCAGTGTTATTTGAAAATTATTTTATCCATTAAATTATCCATTAATTATTTTTTTATATTTTTTAAAATATTTATTTAAGTTGTTTTTTAGTATTTTAATTGATTATTTGAATTATTTTGTGATAAAATAAACTATATTGTTACATTCGATAAATTATAGGGGTAGGATTTATTTATGGTAAAGAATAAATTTTATAAGGGTGTTTTCATCGCGACAATTATGTTCGCCTTTTTAGGCGTGTTTTTTGGTGCGTCATTTAACAGAAAATCTATTACAACTTCTGCATTAAGTTATGGCACAAAAACTGATTATTATTCACAAGAATATGCAGACGCTGAAAATCATAAAACAATCTTTTCATTAGAAAAGGTTTATTACAACCCTGAATATGCAAACATTGCTAACACAGGCGCTAATAACATATTGGGTTCTAACTTAACTCAAGATTCACAATTTGGTTATAGTCTTGAAAATAATAATTTTTATAATATTCAAAAAAGGGTTGGAACTGATTTATTTAATAAGTATGTAGTTGACAATAATGACTTTGTATTTTTATCAAATTCTAATTCGAAAATTATAGATGGTTATAATTATCAAGAATATATGCTTATGACTTTGGGTGGATATTACCTTGAAGACCCTTTATCAATTGATACTCTTAAAACAAATGCTTCAGTAGTTGATGGTGGCAATAATATTGGGGCATCGCTTTATAACATAAATATAACTCTATACATAAACGGTGTAATTCAGACAAATGTAATTCCTAGATATAGAAGTTATACTGTAAATGGTAGAGATTATTGTGATTTGGTTTGGTTTTTTAATCTTAACACTTTTTTAGATTCAAATTCTAATCCTATAACTGGTTATTACAAATTTGACATTAGTTACGGCTATCGCAGTGGAGACTATACTTATGCCACAAAAACTTATGACTTTGGATTCTATTTAATAAATGCAGACTCGTACAACCAAACTATAAATAATACAGGTTATAATTCTGCACCAGAATTTTATTTGGCAGATGATTTAACTAATGCTAATAATTTTTCTAACGAAGATACTAATTTTGATTTTAATTTAGGAAGTAGTAAAAATTTACCGACACTTACGTACGATTACACATTATTTAATTTAAGGTACGCTTATGTTAAATACAATGTTACTTATAATGTTGAAGTAAATTATGTTAAAGAAAATTCAACAGATTATATCGAGATTACAACTTCTGCTTTAAGTAAAACCACTACCTATCGCTATGCTATGTATAATAGCAAAAACAATATTCATTTATTAACTTTAGTGTTTAGTGATGTGGGCAAATATACATTTAACTTTAATTACATATATACCGGCTTTTTAGCGGAAGGTATAAATGGGTCAGTCATTATTGAAGACGATAATTTAGTTAAAAATTTTGATTTGGACATAAATGGGTATTCGCTTGTTTATGCAAAAACTGATTATTATCAAGCGGATTTAAGATATTATAATTTTTCTGATGATGGTATATCAAATTTAATTGTCGTAGGTGGTTACGAAGAAGTTGATGGAAAGAGTTTCATAGGTTGGGAATATGATTCAATTTTGGAAAGGAAAATTCTTACAGAAACAGAATTTGATAGTTCGTTATCTTTAGGGTTAAAGTATGAAACTAGCAAATCTTCAATGAGAACAGGTACAGCAGAAAGTGTTGAAACTGGTGAAAAAAATCTTGTAAATTCAACTGACAATTATGATACTATTATAGAAAATTTATCTAACAGTTATTTAGAACAGATAGATAAAGAAAGTTATTTTGCTAGAACTAATCAAGGTGGATTGTGGCTAGATTTATATGGAGAATTTGATTTAGATTATTGCAAATATTATTTTAGTGCAACTTTACCTGAGAGTTTACCTAATAGTGCAAGTGAATATTTAAGTTATACTAAAGGTCAAATGTTTAGTGGAATTGGGTATTATGTTTTAATAGTTAGATATTCAAATGCAGACAATAGCAATTTAAAAGGAACGCAAGCGTTTGCTTTTAGAGTTTCTTCAAAGTCTCCAAATGTAAAAATTTGGGCTACTAATGAAGCAAATCTACCAGATAACGAAGATTCAAGCACTAGAATTTATACAGATGGTATTACTAATAAAAACGTATATTTGACTTGGAATGAAAGCGGAAGATTTGAAAGCGTTATTAGTGCAACATATTATTATTCATCTACCTATCAAGATGAAAATTCTATAATTAATAATACCTCTTACACATATCAAAATAAAGGCGGATTATTCACTCAAAACGGAACATATTATGTAGTAGTTAATTATTCATCAAAGTCAAAAACAATGTATTTCTTTACTATTGATAAAACTCCTATATCAAATATAAGAATTTTGGGGGTGAAATCAACTATTATTAATGGTTACACTTCTTATCAATTAGAAAGAAATGATGATGGTTCTTTAAAAGATTATTCATCTAAAGCGATGGTCAATACTAGCATTACTTTAACTTGGGATGACAAAACTTTAAGCGGAGCAAAGATTAATGCTTATTATAGATTTATTCCTTTTATTGTAGATAATTCAAAATCTGTACAAACTATTATTTCTAATAATGAAGTTTGGATTAATACTACTTATAAAATAGGTGCTATATCTGAAAATGTGGCTATATCAAAACCTAAAAGTATGACAACTTCATCAATAGACGCTGACAATGTTTTATCTGCAAGTGGTATTTATTTGTTTACTCTTGAAGACGAGGCAGGAAATATTGCAAATTATATGATTGTAATTGACAACATCAAAAATCAATATATGTTCTATGATGATTTAGGTTCAATAATTAATATTGATAGTTTCAATTACATATTGAATAATGATATAACAATATCTTATGGTTCTCACAAATCTGTAAATATTGGAAATGTAAATTCAATAGATTATTTAGTTGATTATATTAACTTTTTATACAATAATTCATCAAATTCTATCAACTATGCACCAAATAATAACATAACTAACATTGCTGTATTAAAATCAGCATTTAAAACTTATGATGATAATTATTATTATGTAGTAAAAAATAATAATATTTTATTAAATAGCATTACTAATAACGCTAGTTTACAAAAAGAAGTTGTCATTGATGCTAATAAAGATTATTCTGTTAAAGCATCTGACTTAAATTTAGATGATTTAGAAGGCTTATATTCATTTTATTTAGTTGCAGAAAACCAAACTAATTTAAGTGATATAACAAATAGTGTTAATAATTTTACTTTTGAAATAAATTATGACAATTCTAAAGGAAGATTTTATTCAAACAATGTTTCAAACAGTAATGAGTTGTATTACTATTCACCAAAGATTACAACTTTCTATTTTGAAGTCGATAGATCGCAATCTGTAGATATAAATAATTTTGACGGAAATTTAAATGATTTAATTAAAATTTCTGGGCAGTTTTATGAAATTGTAGGCAGATATACTTTTAATGGTTCAAAATATATCAATATTGACAACAATCAAGAGTATTTAGGAAATGTTGAAAATCTTATTATGTGCGATGATTTGTCCGCTGAACAAAACAAGTCTGTTTTAAATTCTTCAAATGTTTCAAACGCAGATTTAGTTACATTTAGGTGGATTAATAGTGGAATTGCCAAATATACTATTTCAAAATTAGTTTATTCTTATTATCCATTAAATTACGATAGTTCAAGTAGAAATTATCCTTATGCTGAAACACCTGCAAGTGGATATTCAAATATTGATTTAATAGAAGGGTCTTCGACAATAGAAATAGATGGAGAAGTATATAATGTAAGTGCACCTTTGCACACTATACAGACTACTTTTGTAGATGAAAATCACAATTCAGTTGTCAAAACTGTTACCGCTCCAGGTATGTATGTTATTACTAGACAATATGTAGGGTCTTTAGAAAGTTTTGCAGATGATAATGATGATTTAATACGCACTTATGTAATTTTTGTTGATAGAAATGGTATTGTCCATTATGAATCAAACGAAAGATTGGGCGCTTTTATTAGTGTATCTTGGGGAGATGATTTAAATAATGTTATTTTTGATAACTTTAATTTAACACTTTCAGATGACGCATTAATAAACGGGAATACTTATAATTATTTAACTACTGATATTATGCCTGCTGTTTTGAATATTTCAGCAAGCAAATACTATGATGAATTTGGTATCAGAACATACAACACATTGATTGCAAATATGCAATTAAAGTTAAGTATTTATTATTACGAATCTGGTACAAATAATCCTTATAGTGAAATTCTTTTAAAAGAACTAATAGTTGATGAAAATGGCTTAATTGATTTATCTAACGTTGAATACTTAAATAAATCAGGAGTGTACGAATTTGTATTAACAGATGGAATTGGTGGTTATACTGAAAATTGGACAAAATCTTCAGGAAACGAATTTAGATTTGCTATCACTGTTTCTCCTAAAGAAATAGAGATTGATAAATATTATGCAGTAAATTTTGATAACATATTAAATGCGGATAATTCATTAAATGAAGTATTTAGACTTAATTCAAAGAGCACTACAAATCAAAATTATTTAATATTTGAGTTTGAAGAAAATTATTCAGCAAATCCAAGCATTAAATATGACAGTGTTGACCCTAGTTCAATTAAAATATTCAAAGACGATGTTGAAATTTTTGCTTGGTCAACAGAAAATTTTGATAACGGAACAATAAAAGTAGTAAAGGCAGTTGATACACCTTGGAAATACTACATAATATTAGATTGTTCTAGTGTAAATGCGGGCGAAACTTCAACTTATACTATTTATTGTCATAAATATAGTGATAAGTCTGCTTATGAAAATTTGCAATATTTTGAAACTTATCAAGATGTTATAATAGACAAACAACCAGATGATATAAATATTGATAATCTAATTTCAAATGATAATCAAATTAATAATTATTTCGTACAACTATATAATCAAGGCGAAATTTTAAGTATTGTAAAAACAAATAATTCAAGTTATTTTGATAATCAAAATGCTTATTATTCTACAAAGTTAAGTTATGATTATTTGTTGCCTGCAAATGAAAACACATCTTTTGCAAGTGACGGTTTAGAAAAAGTATTTATAAGAGCAATTAATATTTCTTCTAGCGACAGATATAAATCTTTGTCATTATTGCCTTCTGAAGCTGAGTACTATTCAAATGTTGGTAATAGATATTTGAATTTTTCAGAAAATCAAACAGATTACAATGCTGTTATATTTAGTTCATACACAAATTTAAATCTTCCTAGAACTTATGGTCAATTAATAAATCAAATTTTTAATATATCTGAAAATAATTTTTATGAAATAATAGAAAAAGATTTTGCGGGTAATTACACATCATATTTAATTTATTTAATAAATGCAGATACCCTATCGAATTCAATATCTAATAATGGCAACACTGTTCAACATAATTCAAATACAACATTTTATTTAGATAGTATTGAAGGAAATTTCGATATAAATTTATTTGATTACTCTAGTTACATTACAATCAACAATGCTTCTTCAACTAAATCTTTTGAAAAACTAATAAGTACGCATACCCTTATAAATGATTTAAAAGATGAAATAGTTGAATTCATAATTAATAATGACAGTCAAAATTATACTTTGACTTTGTGGAATAGACTTGGAGCAAATTATTCAATCAATTTAAATTATTACACTCAAAGAATTGAATTAAATTTAAATACAGTTCAAGCTGTTCAACAAAACGAAAATTGGATATTAGATTTAACTAATGTCAACACTCACATTGGTGAAGCAAATTGCA
>CASFFI010000009.1 GCA_949293925.1 uncultured Christensenella sp.
AGATTCCCTAACCTTTTAGTTAACGGTGCAGACGGTATTGCAGTTGGTATGGCAACTAATATTCCTCCTCACAATTTAGGAGAAGTAATTGATGGCGTTGTTGCATTAATTGATAACCCTAACATAACTATAGATGAATTGATGGATATTATTCCTGCACCAGATTTTCCAACAGGTGGTTATGTCTTAGGTAGAAATGGTATTCGTGAAGCATACAGAACAGGTAAAGGTGGTTATGTTATTCGTTCTAAAGCAGAAATCGAAGAATTTGATGATGGCAAAAGATTTAGAATTGTAGTAAATGAAATTCCTTACCAAGTCAACAAATCAAAACTGATTATTCAAATTGCCGATTTAGTAAAAGATAAAAAAATTGAAGGTATTAGCGATATTCGTGATGAAAGCGATAGAGAAGGTCTGCGCATTGTCATTGAACTTAAACGAGATGCTAACCCACAAGTTGTATTGAATACTTTGTATAAAACTACACAAATGCAAATTTCAAATGGTATAATATTATTGACTTTAGTTGACAGAAGACCAAAACTATTAAATTTGCAAGAAATTTTATATTATTATTTACAATATCAAAAAGAAATTATTGAAAGAAGAACAAGATATGACCTTGAAAAAGCAATTGAAAGAGAACATATAATTGAAGGCTTGGTAATTGCTGTAAACAATATTGATGCAGTTATAAAAATTATTAAAAATTCATCCGATAAAAATGATGCAGTCGAAAAATTAATGTCTAACTTTAATTTAAGTGAAAAGCAATCTAATGCTATTCTAGAAATGAAGTTATCAAGGTTGACTGGACTTGAAGTCGAAAAATTAAATGAAGAATTAAAAGAGTTAAAGGCTACTATCGAAAAATTAAATGAAATTTTATCTAGCGATGATGCGATTACACATATTATTAAAGAAGAACTTTTAGAAATTAAAAACAAATATGCACGTCCTAGATGTTCTGAAATTAGTATGGCGGATGAAGATTTTGATTTGGGTGACTTTATTGAAAAACACGAAGTTGTTATTTCAATGACTAACTTAGGCTATATCAAGCGTATGCCTGTTAGTGAATATCGTTCTCAAAATAGAGGTGGTAGAGGAGTGTCTTCTCACAAAACAAAAGATGAAGATTTTGTAAAAGATATATTCACTTGTAATAGTCATGATGATTTATTGATGTTTTCAAATAAAGGAAAGGTATATGCTTTAAAAGCGTATATGATTCCTGAAGCAAATAAACAAGCAAAAGGTAGAGCGATTGTAAACTTATTGCAGTTAGAAAGCGATGAAAAAATTACAGCAGGATTGATCTATAATTCTGAAATGACCGGATATTTAGTAATGGTTAGCGGGAATGGTAATATTAAAAAGACTGATATAAAAGAATTTGATAGCATCAGAAAAACAGGTAAAATTGCCGTTAAACTAGAAGATGGTGATAGTCTAATTAGTGTAAAACATGTTCAAGAGGGCGATGAATGTTTAATTGCATCTACAAACGGAAGATGTATGCGTTTCGACCAAAAATCAATAAGAGCAGTCGGTAGGACTTCACAGGGTGTTAGAAGTATGTTAATGGAAAGTGGAGAACAGATTGTCTCTATGATTAAAATAGACAAAACTAGAGATGTTCTAACCGTTACAGAGAAAGGTTTTGCAAAACGCAGTTCACTTGATGATTACAAAGTGCAAGGCAGAGGCGGAAAAGGAGTAAAAGCAGGAACCTTTAATGAAAAAACAGGTAAAGTAGTTGCAATGTGCCCTATAGGTCAAGATGAAGACATTTTAGCAATTACAAACGCTGGCGTGGTTATTAGAACACCAGCAAGTCAAATAAATGTGGTAGGAAGGACTTCACAAGGTGTTAGAATTATGCGTCTTGATGACAATTCAGAAATTGTATCAGTAACTGTTGTGGTTCATGAAGAAGTTGAAGAATCAGATTCACAAAATAAAACAGGTGAAGAATAAAAAATATTGGCTTATTTGCCAATATTTTTTTAGACTTTAGAAAAATTAATATTTTTATTTCAGCATATAAAAGATTAAAAAGCGTGCTATTATAAATAAACTATTGTTGTATTATTTTTGAAATTATATTTGTATTTACTTTGTAAAAAAATCGGCAAATAAGCCAATATTTTTTTATAATTTATAATAATTTTTCGTAATTATTACTTAACAAATAGTAACACTATAGTTAATTTTAATTCATTTAGTTAATTTAATTCATTCATTTAGTTAATTTAATTCATTCATTATAGTTAATTTAATTCATCAAAATAAATTATATAAGTTAGAGTAAATATAAATTAAAGTGTTTATAAATTAGGTTGTAAAATTTTTAAGATTTCTTTTCTATAATTTCTACAAGTTTTAAGTCTATTCTTCCTTTATCATCAACTTTAATAACTTTTGCTCTGATTTTATCGCCTGCATTTACCACATCTTCCACTTTATCAACTCGTTTATCGCTTAACTTTGATATGTGAATCATGCCTTCTTTTTTATAGCCAATTTCCATAAATGCACCGAAATTTGATATTTTGGTAATCTCGCCTATATATTCATTTCCAACAACAATTTCTTCAACAATTTTTAATATTATTTCTTTTGCTTTTTCTAGCATTGCCTCATCAGTTGATGAAATATATACATCGCCTTCGTCTTCAATTTCAATTTTAACATTAGTTTCAGCAATTATTTGATTAATCATTTTTCCGTTTGGACCAATAACATCTTTGATTTTATCTGGGTTAATTTTGAATGTTATTATTTTTGGAGCATATTTTGAAATGTTTTCCCTTGGAGCACTGATTGTGTCTAACATTATATTCATTATTTTTAATCTGCCAATCCTTGCTTTTTCTAATGCTACTTTAAGAATTTCTCTATCAATACCGTGGATTTTCATATCCATTTGTATTGCAGTTATTCCTTTTTCTGTACCTGCAACCTTAAAGTCCATATCTCCTAAAAAGTCTTCAAGACCTTGAATATCTGTTAATACTGCAACTTTACCCGTTTCTTTATCTTTTATTAGCCCCATAGCAATGCCGGCAACAGGGGATGATATAGGTACACCGCCGTCCATAAGTGCTAATGTACTTCCGCAAACGCTTGCCTGAGATGTTGAACCATTAGAACTTAATACTTCACTAACCGTTCTTATAGCATAAGGAAATTCATCTTCGTTCGGTAATACAGGGAGTAATGCTCGTTCCGCTAACGCACCGTGTCCTATTTCTCGTCTTCCAGGTGTTCTTAATGGTTTTGCTTCGCCTGTTGTATACCCTGGCATATTATAGTGATGCATATATCTCTTTTCTGTAATGTTATCAAGTCCTTCTAATTCCTGTGCTTCTTCTAACATTCCAAGCGTTAATGTTGTCAAAACTTGTGTTTCGCCCCTTGTGAATATAGCACTTCCGTGTACTCGTGGAAGTAGCCCTACTTCACACCAAATTGGTCTTATTTCATCTAATTTTCTGCCATCTGGACGAATTCCGTCAAATATTATTTTGTGTCTTACTTTTTCTTTTTTCATATTGTATAATATTTGACTAATTGCTTTTTCTTGCCCTTCATAAAGTGGAATGAATTTTTCCATTACAAGAGTTGTTAATTCTTCTTCTTTTTTATCTCGTATATGTCTATCAAATTCTTTTAATACTTCATCGAATTTTTCGCTAGCAAATTCTCTTACTTCTTTATCTAATTCGCTAGGGATTTCATCAAATTTTATATTTTGATTTTTTTCTTTACCAATTGAGGTTTGAATACTTTCAACAAATTCTACTTGTTTTTTGATTTCATCGTGTGCAAACATTATCGCGTCCAACATCAATTCTTCACTAACTTGATTTGCACCAGCTTCCACCATTAAAATTGCTTCTTTTGTTCCGCTTACAGTTAAGTCAAGAATGCTGTTCTTTGCTTGTTCTTCTGTTGGACTTATTACAAATTTTCCATCTACATATCCTACATTTACCGCACCTGTTGGACCATCAAATGGTATATCGGATATAGATAGTGCTATAGAACTGCCTAACATTGCTAGGGGTTCTGGTTTAACATCTGGGTCAACTGACAATGGTGTTGCTACTATTTCAACATCATTATAAAATCCTTTTGGGAAGAGTGGGCGAAGTGGCCTATCAATTAATCTACTTCTTAATATTGCGCTATCGGCAGGGCGTCCTTCACGTCTTTTCCAGCCACCAGGAATTTTGCCAACTGAATATAATTTTTCTTCATAATCAACTCCAAGTGGGAAGAAATCTTGTCCTGCTCTAACACTTTTTGACATTGTTACATTTACCATTACTACTGTATCTTGACATCTAATAAAACAACTACCATTTGATTGACCACAGTATTTTCCTGTTTTTACTTCGACTTTTCTACCGCCTATTGTTGTTGTAAATAAATTTTCCTGCATAATTACTCCTATTTTTTTATTATACCACAAATATTTACATTTGACTATTATTTGACTAAATTAAACTTTAAAAAGAAAAAACGCCTTGTGCGTTTTAACCTCTGATTTTTAATTTTGATTTAATGTTACGATATCTTTCAATATCTTCACTTTCTAAGTATTTTAACAATTTTCTTCTTTGTGAATTCATTTTGTTAAGACCTCTAGTTGAGTGCAAGTCTTGTTTATTAGTTTTTAAATGTTCTGTTAAGTTGTTAATTCTTGCTGTAAGTAATGCAATTTGTACTTCAATAGAACCTGTATCTGATTCGTTTGCACCATACTCTTTAATTATAGCCTTTTTATCAATATTAGCCATATTCTCTCCTTTTAAATACGCCTAAAACCACGCAATAGTCGAGAACTGTATGCTGTAGCAATAGGTAATATAGTGCTATCTTAACATAAAAAATTTGTTTGGTCAATACATTTTGGTAATTTTTGCATTTTTATAATCTTGCGAATATTAGAAGGCGTTTTTAACACACTAAATTTTATGAAGAAATTTATAATGATAATATCAACAATTTTATTAGCTTTTGGGATTTATTTAATGTACCCTGTTTATTCCGCTATAAACTTGCCAGAATATATGTATGTTACAGATTCTGATTTAGATTATGTAAATAAAAACAATGTATTTAGTCCGTTTGTTAAACTTAATTTTGATAATGACATAGAAGCGGGAAGTCTAGATTTCGGAACAAGAACCGTAGATGTAAATCTATTTAACTTGTTTACAATAAAAAAAATTGAAGTAAATTATTTAAAAGATGAAGAAGTAACCGTAGGTGGAAATGCTGTTGGTTTTAGTTTAAATTCAGATGGTGTGATAGTGGTTGGTACTAATCCTGTTTTTACCATTGATGGAGAAAAAAATCCATTAAATGACTCTGGTATTATTGAAGGCGATGTTATAACTGAAATAGCAGACACTAAAATCAAAAATATAACAGATATTGATGATGTGATTAACTCTTTGGATAACAGAGGCAGAGAGCTTCCTATCAACGTTATGAGAGATGAGAAATTGATTGAACTTAAAATAACACCTGCACTTGATTTACTTAGTGGAAAATATAAATTAGGCATGTGGGTTAAAAATAGCACAAGTGGTGTAGGAACAATTACATATATAAAAGATAATGGAAGATTTGGTGCAGTAGGACACCCTATAACAGATGCTAATTTTAAAGAAAGTTATGATTTAGGTGGCGGAAAAGTTTATCTTTGCAAACTACTTGGTATAAAAAAAGGTACAAAATTACAAGTCGGTGAATTAAGAGGAAGTTTAGATTTATCAGAAGACGCAATAGGTGTCGCTGATACTAATTGCAAATATGGTGTTTATGGAAATTTGAACTCCACCAATCAACTAGATGTTAGCAGAAAAGCACATTTAGGTGGAAGACTTTCAATAAAATGTGGAAAAGCACAAATTTATGTTGCACTAGATGGAATAGAAGCTAAACCTTATGATATAGAAATTGTAAAAACTAACACACAAAAAAAAGCAGATGAAAAGTCTTTAGTTTTGAGAATTACTGATGAAGAATTGTTGGAAAAAACAGGTGGAATTGTACAAGGTATGAGTGGAAGTCCTATTGTTCAAGATGGAAAGCTCATTGGTGCTGTAACACATGTGTTTGTGGGAGAGCCTACAATGGGTTATGGTGTGTATATAGATTGGATGATTAATAATTAATAATTTTATTAATTGTTATTTTATAAAAATATGCTTGTAAGTATAGTTTTGAAATAGTGTTTTTTATATATGAAATATTAAAAATGAACTGAAGAATAAAGAATAAATTAAAATAAAAATAATTTATAAAAATTCAAAATAATTACATAGAAATTAGAATAATTATTTGTCAAAATTATATTAAAGTGATATATTATTATTGCAAAGGGAGTACTTATGAAGAAAATATTAAGTTTTGTTTTATGTCTATTAATTGTACCTAGCATTCTTTTTTTGAGTGCTTGTAAAGATGATAATAGTACAACTAATAAAATTGATACACTTGACGAAAAAGGAAATACATTTGTATATTCAACAATTATAACCACTTGGAATACAGAACTCACACAAGATGAAATTAATATTGCTATAAATGAATCTGGCATGACCGAAAATGAATATTTACAAATGCAGGCAAGTATATTTTCATCAATGGTGTCCAATTATCAGTTGATATTTGGCAATGGCGATGGTAGTTTTATAGTTAAAACTTCTGCATCAAACGATGTTTCAAATCAATTTTATTATGAAAGAGAATCTGATAAAATAAAAATTTATCAAAACAGCCAAAAAGAAGAAGCAAACCTTTCAAATTTGTTTATAAACAACACATTTATTGTAGGTAAAGACCAAATTACAACAAAATTATTAATCGATAAAGTGCAATTAAATATAATATTTGTATTACAATAATTATTGGCAAATTAATGCCATTTTTTTTTTGACATATTATAATTTTTTATTTATAATGTAATAGATTATTATATAATTGTCATTGTTAAAATAAGATTATTATTAATTTAATAAATGTTTTTAAAAATAAACAAATTTTTTAAATTGCTATAAATTATATTAAATATTATAAATATTTGCGAATGTAGTTTAATGGTAGAACTTTAGCTTCCCAAGCTAATAGCGGGAGTTCGATTCTCCTCATTCGCTCCATAGTGAAATGTATTTGAACTTTTCAAATTTTGATAGATAACTAATTCAGAAATGGATTAGTTTTTTGTATTATAAAAAAATTATCTTTTTCTAAAAAAAGAATATTATTACATTAAATATTATAAAGAAAAAGATAAAATTATATATAGATAAAACTATCTAGTTACTAATTATTCACATAGACATTCCATGTTAATCTTTATTATTTTTTATTTAGCATATTTATTTATCTATTGATTGGTTTTTATATTATTTATTATTGTTTTTAAATAAATGTTTTCATTTTTAATTTTATTTAATTCTCTTGTTTTCGTATCTAGTGCGTTTTGTAATAATTCACACTCTTTTTGTAATCTGTATAATTCACTTTCACTTTCTATAAATATTTTTTCTTTTATTATATTTAGAACGCCACTAAATAATGCACTGATATCTTCGTCAGTAAATTCACTTTCATTATTATATAATTTTGTATCAATAACTTTTATAAAATCATTTCTATTTTCCATATATTTATTATTTACTAAATTTTATTTTTAACACTTGATTTTTTAACTTCATATAAATATTTGTGAGATTTTTAATAAATTTTAGATTTGATTGTTTTGTTAATAATATTAATTCTACTGAATTAGCTTCGCCATTAGATTTTTTTGAATTAAATAATGACGAATTATCATCTCCTATAAATATATTCCCAAAGTGTGATTTTTTGCGACAAAATGTCATTTTACCTATTTTGGAAATACAAAAAAATAAAGTTGTTAAAATTGAAAATACTTGCATCTTATTTGTAAATCCTGTTTATAAAGAAATAGATTACAAACTCGAAAAAAATTTTTCAATTAAAGAAAATGAATTTTTCATTAGAATATCGCAAAATAATATAAGCATTATAAAAAATGGTATTTTGTATTTTAATAAGAGTTTTAAGCATTTAATAAGTTCATATAAATTATCTAAAAAAGAATTAGATGACAAAGAAATTGTTTTTATAAATTTGAGTTTTAAAAAGAAAAATTTTATTATCATAATAAATGAGTTGTCTATATTGTATAATGACTTTGTTTGCTTAAATAGTGATTTTGAAAATGATAAATTAAAAGATATTAAATTGTTATCGTATAACATAAACTGTTATGGCTATCAAGATTTGTGCACTATTGAAAAAGATAAATGTACTCATCAACTTGTAAAGAAAAAAACTGAAAAATATTCACAGACAGGACTTAGCCATTCATTTAAGTTTTTGCAGGCAGTACAATTCAAATCAATCAAATTATTAAAAGATTTTTTATCAGATAAATTTAATAACATTCCTACAGAAAATGTTATTAAGTATTTTGGAGATTTTAACTCTTTTGAATGTTTAGAATTTTTATCTTACGATTGTTTTGCCCTATTTAAAGATGATAAATTCGTGAATGTGGTAAAATTTGAAATCGAGAATGATAAAATTGTCGATATTATACTAAATGATTAATATTAATAGCAATTCAATTTTTTAAAAATTTATTATTAATATAATTGTTTTTATTGAATGTTTTAATTTGTATTAATAACGATTCTGTAATACATAGTTATCTAAAAAAAAGTTAAAGTTATATTAGAATTTGAAACTAATAAATTAATAATAACGGTGTAAAATTCGTAATTAAAAATAGATTAATAGCAATAGATTAAAGCTTTTTATTAAAAATAAGTTATTAAGTGGAGTTTTGCTCCATATTTTTGTTTAGTTTATTGTATTTATTTTTTTTAATAGTATAAAGTCATAAAATATTGTAATGTTTATTTATTGTAAACAAATAATAATAAATAGTCTAAACATATTATAATGATAGACGTTAGTACGAAATCGTAATAATGTTTATATAAAATCGTAATAAAGGATGTTGTGATTTGGACAGTCGAGAATTTTACTTTAAGCTATGTGATATTTTAAATTCAATAAATTTAAAATACGATGAGTATGATAAAAAATATGGTGTTGTTTCAAATAACTTATTTTGGATTATTTATGCTTTGTATGACAATAAACCACACACGCAACTTTACTTAAGTGAGCATTGTTCTTTACCAAAAACAACAGTGAATACAATTATAAAAGATTTAGAGAAAAAAGATTATATTAATATGATTTGTGGAAAAGATAAACGAGAAAAGTATATTTTATTAACACAAAAAGGTAAAGATTATGCTAGCAATCTTTTAGGCGATTTGTTTTTAAAAGAAGATAATATTTTTAATCAGAATAAAAAAGGCATTAGAAAAATTAATTGATAGCTTGAACGAATTTAATAAATTATTGAAAGCTTTAGAAAGTTAAAATGAAAGAATAAAGAACTTTTAATTATACCAAATGCTGTTCATACCGACCTTTATGATAAAGTTGATATTGTTCCTTTTGATAAAATTGACGAGTTTTTTAAAAAATATTTAGGTGTTGATTAAATCAAATATTTTTCAATATATTTGTCAAGCATATATTAAATATGTTTAGTAGAATCTTATAAAATATTAAATGGTAATAATAATTTAATTTAGTTAGATATTTATGTTAATTTATCAAACATTAAAATTCGGATTTATATAAATTTATGGAGTGATTAATGCAAAGATTTAAAGTTTTAGTATGTCTTTTTATATCTATTTTGTCATTTTTCAAAACTTTTTCATCTAGTGATACATTTACGACTTTACCAATAACTCGCAACCATATTCACCACCTTGGTATTGAACAAATTCACATTCAATACAAATAGGGACTTCATGGATAATTGGTGCATTTATTATATCTGATTTTGTTGCCGTCAATCCGCTTTTTTCAAATTTATTTTTTGTGTTGTTTGCGGAAACAATTCCAAAATAATCAGCTTCAACAACATGTTTCGCGTCTGCAATACTAACAGTAAATGCTTTTTTGTTTTTAATATTTTGTACTGTTTTGTGATACTCTGATAAGTTCAAAATTACATAATCTCTTTCAAGCATTGTACCCCAAGCTGCATTCATAACATCAACTGTTCCGTCCTCATTATAGGTTGCAATCATTAATACAGGCATTGGAAATATTGCTTCTGTTGTTTTTATATTTTTTCTTATACAAATTCTCCTTTTAATGTTTTATATTATTATAGACTAAAAAGCAATAAAATAAATTTATATCCTAAAAGTATAACCTAAAATTTAAGATAGTGTTCTTATTTTTTACTAAATTTTTAAAAATAAGAACCCACTTTACCAATTCTTCTGCTAATAAAAAAAATCAGCGACTGATAAAATCGTTGAATTTATTAATAAACGAAGAGTGTGTAAAATTAATAATTTATGGTGCTCCACGAGGGATTCTAACCCCCAACCCTTGGTTCCGAAGACCAATGCTCTATACAGTTGAGCTAGTGGAGCATATTGATAAATTTTTTATTTATTTTTTCGCTTCATCAATACGATTAGAAGATTTTGCCTATGTAAGCAGACTACTTAAGCAGGTTAACAAATTTATTACTTATATTTATCAATCAAAAGTTAAAAGTTTCATATTATTCTAATTTAGTGCAATCTTAAGAACAATTTTCTATAAAGTTGAACTAGTAAAGCATAAATAACAAATCTATTACTTAAATATAAAAATTTTTTGTGTAATCCTAATTCAGTGTGTTCATAAGACCACTATTTAGCATAATTGTATTGTCGGATTCTAATAAT
>CASFFI010000010.1 GCA_949293925.1 uncultured Christensenella sp.
TACTTCTCCTAAATTGTGAGGAGGAATATTAGTTGCCATACCAACTGCAATACCGTCTGCACCGTTAACTAAAAGGTTAGGGAATCTAGAAGGCAAAACAATAGGTTCGGTTGTTTCTTCATCAAAGTTTGGTTGAAAATCAACGGTATTTTTATCAATGTCCCTGAGCATTTCAGCGGCAATTTTAGAAAGTCTTGCTTCAGTATATCTTTGAGCTGCTGCCTTATCTCCATCGACTGAACCAAAATTTCCGTGTCCTTCAACAAGTGGACAATTAATAGAGAAATCTTGTGCTAAACGAACTAACGCTTCGTAAACAGCGCTATCGCCATGTGGGTGATATTTACCTAAAACATCTCCGACAATTCTAGCACATTTTCTAAAAGGTTTATCATTCCAAAGCCCCAATTCACTCATAGCATAAAGTATTCTTCTGTGTACAGGCTTTAAACCATCTCTTACATCAGGAATCGCTCTTTGAACATTGACTGCCATAGCATACGAAATGAATGAAGTTTTCATCTCATTTTCAACTTCAACATCTATATATTTAGTATTATCAATCTTTTCGTAATTTTCATGCTTACTCATTATTGCCTCCCATTATTTTGTCATTCGCTTCAATCTGATTTTTAATTGCATTACATAAATCATTTTGGGCTACTGTGAGTGTCCTTTTAGATTCCAAATATTCTAAAATTTCTATTGTATCAAATTTAGTTTTTTCGTAACGCTCAATTGAAAGATTTTTACTATCTATTATATTTGCTAGTCTATCGGCTAATTTTATAACAAGTGCATAATTTGACATCATACACATTTTTTCTTTTAAATAAGAGCCTTTTCCTACAAGTTTTGGCATATATGAAGCAGAAGTAACTTCCATAACCATACTTGCCACAATTTCTCCAAAATTGTCTTCTAATTCTCTGTAAGATGTATAGGTGTCTTCAAGAGTATCGTGCAGTACAGCCGCCGCCATAATTAAATCTATATTTTTAGATATCTTATATTGTTTAACAAGTTCAGCAACTTTCAAAGGGTGATTGATATATGGAGTAATTCCATCTGCCCTAAATTGTCCAGCGTGTTTTTCAGTTGCAAACTTAACAACATCATCATAATTCCAATCCATATTACACCTAAACATCTAACTTTTTAACTAACGTTGCATTGTTTTCTATAAACAATCTTCTAAGTTCTGGACGCTCACCCATAAGAGTATCAAAAATTTCATTTGCTTCAACACTGTCTTTCATTCTTACTTGCAAAAGCGTTCTGCTTTCAGGAGCCATTGTAGTGTCATATAACTGGTCAGCATTCATTTCGCCCAAACCTTTATATCTTTGAATATCTCTGTTTTTGGTGCCATTTAACTCGCCATCTCTTACTAAATCTTCATCACTATAAATGTACTTAATTTGCTTTCCCCTTGTAACCTTGTATAAAGGCGGTTGAGCAATATAAACGTGCCCATTTTCAATCAAAGGCTTCATAAATCTAAAGAAGAATGTTAATAGCAAAATTCTAATATGACTACCATCGACATCGGCATCTGTCATTATAATGATTTTGTCATATCTTAATTTTGAAATATCACAATTTTCCTTTATGCCACAGCCAAACGCTGTTATCATACTTTTAATTTCTTCATTTTCAAGCGCTTTTGCATCACGAACTTTTTCAACATTTAAAATTTTACCTCTAAGAGGCACAATTGCCTGAAAACGCCTATCTCTACCCTGCTTTGCACTACCGCCAGCCGAATCACCTTCGACAATAAAAATTTCGCAGTCTTTTGCGTCTTTACTTGAACAGTCTGCAAGTTTTCCGGGTAAAGTTGTATTTTCTAAAACGCTTTTTCTTCTGGTTTGCTC
This sequence comes from uncultured Christensenella sp., assembly GCA_949293925.1. GTDB lineage: Bacteria > Bacillota > Clostridia > Christensenellales > UBA1242 > CASFHD01. Next base: position 1,878 of record CASFFI010000010.1, read on the forward strand.
TCTAGCATTTCTTGCTGCCTCTCTTGCCTTTTGACTTAACAAACACTTATTTATTAATTCTACCCTTTGTTTAGGGTGTTCTTCTAAATATTCACCAAAAACTTCGCTTACTGCCTTTGAAACATAAGCCCTTATCTCATCGTTGCCAAGTTTGGTTTTTGTTTGCCCTTCAAATTGAGGTTCTTCAACTTTCACAGATATTACAGCAACAATACCTTCTCTAGTATCTTCTCCACTTAACTTTACAACATCTTTTTGCTTTACATCAGCATTCGCATAATCATTGATAATTTTAGCAATAGCCGCTTTAAATCCGTCTAGATGTTTTCCGCCTTCTTCAGTGTTAATATTGTTAGCATAAGTGTGAATGTTTTCAGTATAAGTATCAGTGTATTGAAAACTTATTTCTATTTCACATTTTGCATCAACTTCAACTCCGTTTTCATTTCTTCTTTTATACTCGTAAGACTTATCAATATAAACAGGTTCATCAAATACGCAATTTTTGTTTTTAGTCAAATCTTGAACGAATTCTGCAATACCACCCATAAATAAGAATCTGTCCGATTGCTCTTTATTTGGTCGCAAGTCTTTAAGGTTAATTATCAAACCTTTATTTAAAAAAGCGATTTCTCTAAGTCTTGATTTTAAAATTTCATAACTAAATTCAATGCTATCAAAAATTTGATAATCTGGCATAAATGTAACCATTGTACCTGTTTTATCTGAATCCCCCACAACTTCAAGTCTGCCTGTTGGGGTTCCTCTGTGATACTCTTGATGAAAATGTTTTCCCTTTTGATATATATCCAACAATAATGTACTAGAAAGTGCATTTACACAAGAAAGACCAACGCCGTGCAATCCACCACTAATGCGGTATCCTCCACCGCCAAACTTACCACCAGCGTGAAGTTTAGTTAAAACAAGTTCTGCAGCGCTAATTCCTTCTTTTTGATGTATGCCTGTTGGAATACCTCTACCATTATCTAGCACGCTTACTGACCCATCTTCATTAATGATAACAGAAATTTCTGTACAATAACCAGCAAGTGCTTCATCAATTGAGTTGTCCACAATTTCAGCTACTAAATGATGCAGTCCCCTTTCATCTGTAGAACCTATATACATACCCGGACGCTTTCTAACTGGCTCCAAACCCTCAAGAACTTGAATATCATTTTCGTCATATCTTAAACCATTATTTACATTCTCAGCCATAAATCCTCCAAAAATTACACGATAGGGTATTTTATAAGTTTAATAAATTTTACTTTTATAATCTACTAACCCGAAGTGTGCCTTTATTATATAAATATTATTGTTCATAATACTAAACTGGTATTATATAATATTACTTATAATATAACATAAAGCAAGAAAGAAATAAAGCATTTATTTAAAAAAACAAAATAAATTTAAAAATACGCCCTTTTTTCGTAGTTACAAAATTTAATGATAAATTTATAAAGTTTGACATATTTTTGCAAAAAAATAATAAAAAATAAGGTTTTTGCCTTATTTTTTATCAAATATTTATTTTTTTGCTGGCCTTCCTCTTTTTTTTGAAGAATCTTCTTCGCCGTCATTGTCAATATTCAATTTTGCCAACCCATTAAAATCATTTATTTTGTTTAATTCAGCATTTACATTAGAGTTTGCATTAGAAGAACTATTTGACATATTATTAACTACATTTTTCATATTGTTTGGTTGCGTGTCAGTAGAATTAGAAAATTGATTGGTAATTTGATTAAAATGATAGCTGTTTTTTGAATTGCTTGAATCACTTAAATCAGTCTCAATTTTATTATTATCTTCTTCGATTTTCATTGCATTTTTTTTAGTTTTGTTATTAGTTTTAAAGCCCATTTCTTTTCTACACAACAATTTGTAATTGATTAATTGTTCTTTTTGAATTTCTCCACTTTTTACAGCAATATTATAGAATTCTTGTGCAATCTTTAAATCTGTTGTAAGGCAAACCAAATCATTATATATGTGTTTTGCTTTATTTACAAAAACTCTATCAAATTTTATATTGTTTCCTTTGTCCGCAATTTCATCAACACAATCCATACTTTCTACTAAACAAGATTTTTTTATTTCTAAATTTTCATCAAAAATAATTTGATCTTTATCTAAAATTGACACTATATTACTTCTAGTCATAAACATATAAATAACAGCAAAAATTGAAACAAAAATACTAACAATTCCAACAATTAATGAAATATCAAAATTCACAAAACCCCCTTAAATATTAATAAATAGTATATAAAAATATTATAACAAAAATAAATAGAATTAACAAACTTTTATAAGATTTTGATAAAAAAATTACAAAAAAATTCATTTATTATAAATAAAAAAATATATAAATTTATAAAAAAATAAAAACTGAAAAATAGGTAAATATAAAAAAATATAAACAATTTCAAATATTTACAAAAAAATATAATTTTTATAAATGTTTTTTATGTTTTTTGAATCTTTTTAATAATTAAAAATAATTAATCTAAATAATATAATTAATTTTATGAAATAAATTAAATTAAAAAAAATAATAATTGATTAGAATATACCGCTAAAAATTATTTACAATATTTAATTTATTTACAAATAGTTGAATCTTTATATTTAATAAAAAAACACCTTTGCGTTGTCTCTAAAGTGTTTTTTACCTAATTAAAAAGGATTTAATATTATTATTTTTTCGATTTGATTATTCATACAATATTCTCGTTTAATGTTTTTTCATCAACTACAGGAATAGATGTAATTATTGCGTCATCATTACTTGACACAGGCTCTAGCAATGGAGGTTTTGGTTTTGACCCTCTTTTCTTAAGTTTCTTTTCTCCTACCAATTTAAAGAATATTTCACCATCGTGTGATTGAAAATAAACACCTATTATTCCGCGTTTTTTTGTATTCAAAACGGTATATGCTGCTCTTTTTCTAGCACCACCTACAATATGACCTAATTTTTTACTATTTGCTTCCACAAAAACATTGTATGCCCTAATTCTTCCCAAATTATCCACAACTGTTATACCATCAAAATTAAGCATTGACATAAATAATTGTGCAAGAGCACCTAATTTTTCTTCATTATACGACTTGGATTGAAAAAATAATTTTGAAAAAGAAATAGGTTCTTTTAGCCAAATGCCATCAGCAAACAATCCGTTATCTTTGTATTCTTTATCTACAACCACACAAATTGTACCATTTACTTCGTTTATAACATTCGTAAAAATATTTTTGTACATAGTTTTAATTTCGTTTAATTTTTTTTGTGTAGTTCTAACTTTTGCAAATGTTGCGTCAACAAATTCTGATATTTCGTTTTTGTTATCCACCATTTTGTTATCATCGAGAGAAAAATTCACATAAAGTGTATTTCCCATCAAGGAAGATAATCTAATACAGTACGAATTAATAGGAGAAAGCACTATGCAAAATAATTTATTAGATTTTTCTTTTAATGCGTCATTATCATTTATCAGTGCCAACAAATTTTTTTCTTTAATACTAGTCATTGCCTTGCATACGCCATAAGAAATTTTATTTTCTTTAATATCGATATAAATACACCAATCACGCTTACTAAGTGAAATTAAAGGTTTCATTCTACTTTCAAACATACTGGGGTCTTCATCTTCAAACATAGGCACCATAAAGCCTTCTTTGACATTTTTAATCAAAGCTTCAATATTATTGGTAAACAACAAATTAGGTCGAAATTTTTGTCCTTCTTCCTGGTAGTTCAAAAGACCAGTAAACATATTCAGAACTCTAGACAGTAATTTCTCATCAAAATTCACGAAATTATCATTGAAAAACTGAATAACTGCCCCACTAGCACCTGAATAGAAAACATTTTGAACCATAACAACCCCTAAACACCCATCTTTTTTTTCAATATAGCATAGTATTTTTTTAAATACAAACAATTTTAAAAAATTTTTAAATTTTTATATTTTTTAGCAATTTATGCAATAAAATTTTAAATTATAACAAAAAAACAAACAAAATTTAATCTGTTTGTTTTTCATCTAAATAGGTTGCCATCATATCCGCCGTGTGAAGAAAGAATGCCAATGGGTAATCATTAAATGCCTGTCGTAAAGTCATACCGCCTGAGGTATTTCCCAAAACCCTTGCATCAAAGCCACCCATGTGCCAGTTTATAGCCATAGCTTCTTCTCTTGACAATTTCATAAATCCACTAATGATATAAACAGATTTTTCTCCATGTCCATAAGGCAGACTATCTTCAACTGTATAAAAAGGAACTTGTTCCCACGCATTATTAACTTTTGTATTTCTCATTTCAACTTTGTAATAATTTACTTTGCAAATATCATGCAAAAGTCCAACCAAAGCGATTGTCTCCATTGTATATTTTGAATTTACTTTATCCTTAAATTCATCTTTTAAAATTTTCATCAATCTTTCATACACATGAATACTGTGTTCACATAAACCGCCTTCAAAGCAATTGTGAAATCTAGTACTACAAGGCGCATCAAAAAAGTCACTTGACATTAAATATTCTAATAATTTTTCTGAGCCATCTCGTTTGATGTTATCCCTATAAATACTAATAAATAATTCTTTGCATTCATCTTTATTCATCTGTTTCTCCTAATAGATGTTTATCATTATTGTAATGTGTGTGCAACAAAAGTTTTGAATTGTCTGACAAAGGAGTGATTAAAAAATCGTTATATAATTTAATAATTTCATCATTTGCATAACTTGCACGCTTTGCTCTTTTTTCATCAGTGTTGTAAAGACCGCTTGCTCGCAATTTTTCTACACCTCTATATTCCGATTTTGGACTTCCTCCACCGCCCACGCAACCATGAGGACAAGTCATAACTTCAATAAAATCATAATCCATTTCGCCCAATCTAATCGCATTTAAAACTGTTTGTGCCATTTTAGTGCCATAAATTACTGCTACTTTAACATTTCTACCACCGATTGTTACATTTGCTTCTTTTAATTCTGATTCGCCTCTTACAGCCTTTAAATTCAAGAAATCATCACTTGGGTCTTTGCCTTCAACCAAAAAATATGCGGTTCTTAATGCTGCTTCCATAACACCGCCACTCGTTCCAAATATAACACCAGCACCTGAACTATGAGATAAAACACTATCAAATTTATCATTTTTTAAAGATTTAAAATCAATATTTTTTTGTTTACCCATACTAATTAGTTCTTGTGTTGTCAAAACAATATCAATATCACTATATGGCTCTTTGTCTTTGTTAAATATGTAGCAATTAGATAATTCCTTTCTGCCTCTTTCATATTTTTTTGCTGTACAAGGAACTATTGCACAACTGACTATTTTAGTAGCTGGTATATTCATCTTTTTTGCAAAATAAGTTTTTACCATTGCACCAATCATAGAAACAGGACTTTTTGCTGTTGATAAATTTTTAATGAAATCAGGTTCAAAATATTCAACAAACTTTACCCACGCAGGACAACAAGAAGTAAGTTGTGGCAAATTTTTGTTTGTTTTTAATCTTTCAACAAATTCGCTTGCCTCTTCCATAATGGTAAGGTCGGCACCAAAACAAACATCAAACACATATTTTGCACCCAAAGCACGAATATACGATACCATTTTATTTTCGACATTTGTTCCAAAATCTACACCAAATGCTTCACCTAACTGAACTCGAGTAGATGGTGCAGTAAACGCTACTAATACTTTATCTGGATCATTTGCGGCTTCAAAAAATTTTTTTGTATCATCTACTATTTTTAATGCACCCGTAGGACAATTCAAAGCGCATTGCCCACAATAAATACAAATTGCTTTATCATTTGTTTTCTTCAAGTCAAAATTTCCGTTTACGCCTATTTTATATTTACAGATATCTTTACATCTTCCACAATTTACACAAAGACTTTCATCTCTATAAATGGAAGGATTGTCTAATTCAAATGGCACTCTAATATCTACAAATTCGTGTTTCATTTTATTCTCCTTTGTTCAACATTTTAATATTGCTAAGATTATAAGCATTTTTCATTTCTATGAAACAATCAAAATTAGCCTGTTTTAACTTGTCTAAAAGGTTAGAAATATTTTTAGGTCGTTTATAAACAGAAACTTTGTATTTTTTCATAAGTTTATTTTTTAATTTTAAAACAGATACAAAATCTTCTTCAGAATATATCAACGCCAATTTTAATTTTTTAGGTTTTATCTTATTTGTTTTTTCTAATATTAAATAAGTTGGCTCAAATCCTAAACCAAAACCTACTGCCGGGATATTTACACCCAATAATTTCTGGCTAATTTTATCGTATCTTCCGCCACCACCAATAGCTCTAGAAAATTCATTTGAATAGGCTTCATACACAAAATCTGTGTAGTACTCTTGACCACGAACTATTGTAACATCAAATATACAATTAAAACCTTTTGGCAAAACTTCTTTTAATGTATCTAAAATATAGCAAATTCTAGAAATATTTTCCGCTTTCACTCCATATTTTTTTAATGCATTTAAACCAATTGTTTTTATGTCATTAATTGAACTTATTAAAATATCAACTTTTTGTTTTTCAAAACCTTTTGATAATAATTCATCACTAACTTTTTCAACACTTAATTTATCAAGTTTATCAAGTGAAATACAAATTGATTTTTCATAAGTTTCATCAAATCCCGCATTAGAAATTAAATCGTGCAAAATTTTTTTTGAATTTAGTTTCATTGTTATGTTCTCAAGTCCAATTTTTTTATAAACACTCATAACTGTTGAAATAATTTCAATTTCAGCCCTGTTTGATTCATCTCCCAAAATATCAATATCACATTGAATAAATTGTCTATCTCTACCCTTTTGTGGTTTTTCTGCTCTAAACGAATAATCAACTTGTATAGACTTAAATGGCTTTGGCAATTTTTCAATATTATTTGCATACATTCTAAGAAGTGGCACTGTTAAATCATACCTTAATCCTTCTGAAACAATATCATCTTCAGTTAAATTTTCTTTATTTAAATTTAGTTCATTACCACGCTTAACTGTTTTAAACATTAATTTTAAGTTATCGCCACCTTCTGATTTATTAAGAATGGATAAATTCTCAAGAATAGGTGTGGAAATTAAACTAAAACCATTTGACATATATTCATCTATAATCATTCTTTTTAAACAATCTCTTAACTCTGCAGACTTTGGCAAATAATCATAAGTCCCCTTAATTGGATTTGCGTTCATAAAACTCCTTTAAAAATCATAATACACTGTAATTTAGTATAAAAAAATAATACCTAAAAGTCAAACAATAGTGTTAACTAAAAGGTATTATTTTAAGTTATCAAGTTTAAAGTTCAGTAATTTTTACAAACCCGCACAATATATCATTATACGAATAAGTGTAAAGGTTTTTATTTTCATCTTTTCCTCTAACTGTAAAGACGCTAGGATAAACGCTGTCAATAATTCCTGCAAAATAAATCATTTTTTTTCTGCCAATATTTACTTCAAAATTAAATTCTTTTCCTTTCATTAATTTTATTTTGCCTTTTACTTCGTTTAAAGCCATAGGTTGTTGTTTCATAACCACTCCTTAACATATTTTGGCAAATATTTTTATTAAAATACGAATTTTACAATTTTAGACAAAAAAAGACATTTACAATGCCTTAATATTTTTTATAAGATTTGTGTAGAATAAATGCCTTTTAAAATATGCTAAAACGATAAACTTAAAGTTTTGCATAAAGCATAATAATTTAAAAACAAAAGATAATTTAATTAAACTCTGCTCGCAATTATGTAAATATTTAATCCTAATTGATTTAGGTAATATTCTTGTTCAATATTTGATAAGAATATGTAAGCAAAAAGTTCTAACCTTTCACCTTCTTGCTGTAATGTAATAGTACTAGGATTTATAGTACTATCCAAATAATAGTAGTTATCATCTGAATTAAAAATCCAATTTTCAACAGAACTATTTGTAAACAAATTTGCTACAACATTACTGCCATAAGTACACTCAACTTTAAACTTCACATCATACTCAACATTTAATGGAAGTTGAAGGGCGACAGACAATAATAGTCCCCGTTCTGCATATCTTCCACCTATCAGTTCATTAGGTAAATAAAATTCCGAAATATTTTTATTATTGACAAAACACACAACTTCATCATCACTATCCAAATAAATATGTGCATCATAATTATCTCTTAACAAAAGTAAATAAATTATTAAATATCCACAAATAAGTAACCACAAAATTAATAATACTATTGCAAGAAGTTGTTTACGCTTTTGTCTAGGGGCTACAATTGTTACAACTTCTTCTGTCTCGTCTGAAACATTATTAGACTGAATTGGTCCACTGTCTGCATTATTTTTTATTGAATTGTTTGCTGATTTATTTGATTTTGCTGATTTTTTTACATTATTCTTTTCCGCTTCTTCAAGTTTAACTGTAGGCGAATAACTTTCATTCATTATTGAAGTTTTTTTAGTAAGTTCGTCCAACTGTGAATCAAGTTTAGCTTTTCCAGCTTTTTTAGTAGCAGAAGAATTAGGCTTTTTTAAGCCCTTTTGTAAATCGTTTTCTTTTATTTTATTAATTAATTCTTCTCTTGAACTTTTACCCATATTCCCTCTTTATGAAAAATTTGAAGTATCTGCTTCGCATACAATATACAAATTAAACACCGCATCATCATAATCCTTTAATGCATCGTATGACAAAGTAAATCCCGTAAACATATTCATAGTTTTATCATCAGCAATAGTACTGTCAATAAAATTACCGCTTGAATTTGATTGATAAACATACCAACCATCATTGTCTTTATTAAATGTATTGGTAAAACCGTTATCATCAATTTCGCTACCAATAGTTAGTGATAAGCCGTCAGTTTTGACAACGCCATCAAGCGAATAAAATACTTTAAATCTAAAATAAACGGGCGCACTGTCATAATTTCTAACAATAATATTTAGTGCATAGAATGTATCTGGATTTACTATAGTTTGGTTTAAACTATCTATAGTGTAAGGCATGCCATCGTCTAGTTCGTAATAAACATCTCCTACAAAAATCGTACCAACTGGGAAATTGAAACCTATAGCACTATTAATAAAATACTGATATGATATGTCTGTTAAATTATCGACACTTGTAGTTGCCCGCCAACTGCCAACTGACCAATTAGAAGCATTATTAAAGAAAGTAACATCTTCAAAATTTGATGGATTAATCAAAGTTGCAGAATTGTAATTAAAATTTCCTTTATAATTAAATTTTGTATCGACAGAAGCATAACAATTATTAGTTGCAAATGTCGAATATCCCACAATATCCCCTGTTCTTCCATTTGGTGAATTTATAAATGTGTTTGCTGTAAAACAATCAGAAATTGTTGAAATACTTGTTGTTAAAATTCTGCCTACCAAACCACCTGCACTAGCGTTATTTGAAGAAGTGTTTGAATAACTTGTCGTTATGTTATTTACTGCATAGCAATTAGTAATATTTGCACCTAGCATATACCCTACAAGTCCACCAACCGATTGTAAACTAGAAGAAGTTGAAGATGTATTTTTTACATAGAAATTTAAATCTGAGAATGAATTAGAAACATTATTAATATAAGTTGCATTATCCTGTGAAATATGCCCTACAATACCGCCAGCATAAAGAATTTCAGAAGTTGAAATGTTTGCAGTAGTATTAGTATTATTTCCTCTTACAAAACAATTATCTATTGTAGTATTCTGAATATGACCAGCAATGCCACCAAATTTTATATTTGAAGTCGAATTAAGATTTACATTATTTATAAATACGCCCAAATTTAAAATTGTCGCATTTTGAAGATAACCAAATAATCCATATTGTTCATAATCCCAGTTATCTGTTATAGTAAGATTATAAATTACATGACCATTTCCATTAAATGTGCCTGAAAAATATCTCGATAAATTAGTACTATTAAATCCAATAGGAACCCACGAATTTTGTTCATTTAAGGTTATGTTTGTATTTAAATTTACTGTGTAACCATCGAAAGAATCGCCATAATCATTTATACGACTTTTAAAATACGCTAAAGCCTGTGCCGTATTCAAATTCAGCGTTTTATTTATAGTGTTTATGATGTAGCCATCAGGTGCTACTGCAGGTATATTGTAACCATAATCTAAAGAATCACCTTTACCCATACCTAGATATTGTTTGTTTACTTTTACATTTTGACTGCCGACTTGCATAATATAATATGAATTATTTGTAGATGTATCTTTACCGCTATAGAAATATGTAATTGTATAAGAAATTGTTGAAAACAGAATGGAAAAACCTAGCAGCACAACTGCCAGTATTAAATATATAGATTTTTTCCTTTCATTATTTATCATCAATTACTCCTTAGCGTATGCTTGTAACCATCTTGTTGGGTATGGATAACTATTAATTGCACCCCAAATACTATTTAGAGCAGAAACTTTTTCAGCGCCGTTTTGAAAATCTGCTTGTACAGTTTCGATATAAACTCTTATTTGAAGTTTTTTGCCTGCAATTTCTGAAAAATCATCATCGTAATTTGCATACAAATCAGGATTTACTGCACTGAAAGAATTTAATTCTTCTTTTGAGTACATATAAATAGAATCTGCAATATCGTATGGTTCTGTTGAAGTATAATCTGCACTATCAATTCCTGGCATAAACGCACTATCGTTATTACTTCCATTTACGAAATAATATAGTCCATCTCCAAAAACTGAATTGTATTTTTCAACTGTTTTGCTTTGTACAAAATAATCAGAATTTGGGTCTTTGACGCTATTGCCTTGAGAATACCCCAAAGCAAAATATTTTCCATAATCTTTAGAAGTGTCCGCCGTAACTGTCTGATTTCCATTTCCGTCATCAACAATGTCAACAATATATACGTTCAAACCAATTCTCATATACTGATTAATGGTTGCTGTATTCCAAATTGCGAGAGTCGTATTGTTTAAACTAACACTTTTTCCATAAGTGATATTTGAAATTTCTTCATCGCCAAGTGTTAAAATTATAAAATTTTCACTTAAATAATTTTGATTTTGAGTGTATGTTGTGCCATCATTATCTCTTGAACAAAACACCGCACCAACTTTACCCAAAGTAATAACATTAGCAGTAGAACCCACAGTTGCGGTAAAATATGAATAAGTTGCTTTAACAAACATACTCCCTGTTATAATAAACACAATAACAGCGATTATTAATATTAAAGATAATCTTGATTTTTTAATATCCATATTTTACCCTCCTTTTAACCTAAATTATTAATCAAATCTTCATAATTTTTATAAACTGTAAACTTTTGTTTCATAA
>CASFFI010000011.1 GCA_949293925.1 uncultured Christensenella sp.
AATTTATTAATTATGGACGAACCTACAAACCATCTAGATTTGGAATCAATTACAGCACTTAATAACGGAATGAAAAAATTTCAGGGCAATTTATTATTTACAACGCACGATGAAGAAATTGTGCAAACTGTAGCAAACAGAATTATAAGGATAAATAAAACAAAAGAATATGATAAATCTACAACATACGAAGAGTATTGTGAGGAAATGTAATGATATATGATTTTATAATTATAGGAGGAGGTGCTAGCGGTATGATGGCTAGCATTTCTTTAAAAGAAATGGGTAAAACTGTTTGCATTTTAGAAAAAAATGAAAAGTTAGGTAAGAAATTATTTATAACAGGTAAAGGCAGATGCAATCTTACAAATTTTAGCGATGTAAAATCACATATCGAAAACATAGTTACAAATTCTAAATTTATGTTGTCATCACTTTCTAGATTTACACCTAATCAGACTATAGAATTTTTTAACTTAATAGGATTAAAAACAAAGGTAGAAAGAGGGAATAGAGTTTTCCCTACATCTGACAAATCAAGTGATGTTATAAAGGTATTATCTAATAAAATAAATAGTCTAAATGTTGATGTAAAATTAAATACAGAGGTAATTTCAGTTAAAAAAGACAACAACATATTCAATATTTTGTGTAAAAATGATATTAAATACACTTCATATAATGTAGTAGTTGCAACAGGTGGAATAAGTTATCCTCTGACGGGTTCAACAGGGTTTGGCTATGAAATTGCAAAATCTTTTGGAATAAATGTAACTAATTTAAAGCCCGCATTAGTACCTATCATATTAAAAGATGATGTAAAATCTTTACAGGGAATCGTTTTAAAAAATGTAAAAGTGAATTGCGAAAAATACAACTCTGAAATAGGCGAAATTTTATTCACTGATAAAGGTGTGAGTGGACCACTAATTTTATCACTTTCTAGTCGGCTTAATAAATTAGAAAATCTTCAAGGCAAAATTTTATCAATAGACTTAAAGCCAGGGCTTAACATTCAAATGCTAGAGAATAAATTTGAAAGAGAGTTAAAATCAGTTGAATTTAAAAATAAATATATATCAAATTATTTAAAAACTTTGATGCCAACTAATTTTGTAAAATTTTTTATGAAAAAATTAGAATTAAATGATACAACCTCTAAATTGCTAAATAAATCAGATATCGAAAAAATTTTCAAGGGTTTGAAATCATTAAATTTAGTTATAGATAAATTAGATAATATCTCAAATGGTATAATTACTTCAGGTGGGGTGGATTGCAAAGAAATATATCCTAAAAATATGGAATCTAAAAAAGTAGAGGGCTTGTATTTTATAGGTGAAGTAATAGACGTAGATGCTCTAACTGGCGGATTTAATCTTCAAATTGCTTGGTCAACAGCAAAATCAATTTCATAAAAATTGCAAGAATTATTTAAAAATTTGTTAAAATTTAATAAAAAATCGTAAAAAATTGATAAATTTTAATATGTTTTCGCATAAAAGGGGATAATTATGTTTATTGTATATTTTTTAATATTATTTTTACCGGTTACTATTTTTCTACCTACATTTTTAAAATTTAAAGGTACTCAAAGCAAAGTTATTGTAAAAAAAAGCAAATGTGTCATAGTGTCTAATCATATGTCAATTTTTGACCCAGTAATTTTACAGATGAGATTAAAAAAGAAAATATTTTTTCTAGCTAAAATTGAGGCGTTTAAAAATAAACTATTTTCTTGTATTTTAAAAAAGTTAGGAGCAATTCCTGTGGATAGAAAAAATCCGTCAATTAGTTCTATTAAAAATTCGATAAAGGTACTAAAAGATAATAAGCCTCTTTGCGTTTTTGTTCAAGGAACTAGGTCGAAATCTGCATTAATAAAAGAAGGAGAGGTTAAAGAAGGCGCAGGTATGTTTGCTCTTAAAGAAGATGCACCTATTATACCTATAGCGTTTACAAAAAAGGTTGGATTTTTTAGGTTTTCAAAAATTGTAATAGGTGATCCTATTTATTTGGACAAAAACAAAGTAGGGGACAAAGAGTATTTATTAGAAGTGTCAAATCTCATAAGAGATAAAATTAACGAATTAATAATTAATGATAAAAAAGATTAAATATTGAAAATTTAAATATGCAATAAATAATTTAAGATTGTAAATATCAATTATATCTATATGTAGTGATTATCAGATAAATTTTGAATATATAGTGAATGTAAATTTTATATTTTATATTACCTTATCTTTTATTATTTTAATACAAATCATAAAAAATGTACGGACTGATAATTAAATTGTAAATATATCACATTATTGAATTTAAAATGATATATCATATCACATATAATAATTTTATTAAAATATTAAATTCATATATATATTTAATAATTGATTTGTTATCTTAATTATAAGATTATATATTACATATAGTTATCAGCCAAATTACAAAGTAAAAGTTATATTTCAATTTAAAAATAATGATGTTTTAAATTATATTTTTTTGTAATGAAGCTAAAATTTATTAAAAAAGTGTTGACAAAAATAAAGATATAAATTATAATGTAAAGGTAAAATACTTTACAGATAAAGGAGTTGTTATGGCTGTTAGAATTAGACTTACAAGACTTGGCGACAAGAAAAGTCCATTTTATCGTGTAGTTGTTGCTGATTCAAGAACTGCTCGTGATGGTAAGGTTATTGATACATTAGGAACATATAACCCATTAAAAAATCCAGCTGAAATTAAAATTGATAGCGAAAAAGCAAAGGCATGGATTTTCAAAGGTGCTGAACCTACTGAAACTGCAAAATCAATATTGCAAACTATCGGAGTAATTGAAGTAAAAGGCAACTCTGCAACAAAGACTAACGATAAGAAAAAGAAAAAAAATTAATCGCAAGTTAGCGATTTTTTTTAGTTTCTATTGCCTTTTTAATATTAATATGTTAGACTTTAATAGAGTCTTAATTTTTAATATGATATTGAAAATTTGATAATATATAAAATTATTAATTCTATATTAAATTATTAAAAAGAAAGCATTAAATTTAAAAATAAAGAATTCATTAAATGATCTCGTAGTAAAACAGGATATTACGGTTCCCTCCTAAGGAATTGTTCTGGGTTCGAGTCCCGGCGGGGTCACCATTTTTTTATTTTATTAAACTAAGATGAATTTTAAAATTTTACAATTAACTAAGTATTATATTGCATTATAAAGGTCAACATAATAACCTTTTAAAAATCGAACTAGGGATTTTCATAATCAGCAAAATTAGTACAGAATTAATTAAATTTTATTAATCTTAATAAATTTATATTAATCAATTGAGTTATATTGATTTAATTTTATTTATATTAATTAAATAAATTATTAAATTATATTAATAAATTTTATTGATTAGGATTATATTAACAATATTATTCATTATAATCTATTTTACTATATTAAATTTAATAGTTTTAAATATCTTTATAGATAATTTTAAAATTTTTAACTACTAACTTAATATTAATTTAAAATATTGTATAAAATGTTTTTATAGTTAGGGGGAAAATAAAAAAACCACTTGAAGTTTTTTCACTTTTAAGTGGCTTATTTTTGTTCGTCTTTTTTAACTCTCTCAACGCCATTATAGTATCCGCACTTTTTGCATACTAAGTGTGCAACTTTTAATTCGTGGCAATGAGGACATTCTACAAGGTTTGCACTTGATAATTTTTTATTCTCAGCGTGTCTTCTAGAATCGCGTCTAGCTTTACTTACCTTTCCCTTAGGAACTGCCATATTTACCTCCATATTATTTCCACTTATGAAGATATGATTATTAAGATTATAAATAAAAATAAATTAAATAGTTAAATTATAAAAATTCATAAACCCCAAGTCGTGGATTTCTTTACTTAAGTATTCTATCTAAAAATTTGATTTTTGTCAATAACTTTTATAAAGTTTTTATAATTTTATCTACAAATTAAATTAAAATAATTGCAAAAAAAAATTATATAGTGTAATATAAAACAAACGGCTATCGCCTGTAATTTAAGGAGAAAAGATGAAAATTTTAGTTATTAACTCTGGTTCAACTTCTTTAAAAGCACAATTGGTTGACCCTGAAAAAAGACACGTTTATGCGAATATTACAATTAGAAAGATTGGGTTAAAAGAGCCTTATATTAAATATAAAGCGGAAAACAAAGATGAAGTTAAAGGAGTAATAGATATTACTGATCACAAGGGCGCTTTAGAAGTCTCTATAAATTATTTATTAGATAAAAAATTTGGTGTTATTAAATCTCTTGATGAAATTGATGCAATAGGACACAGAATGGTGCATGGTGGCGAAGAATTTACTTCTAGTGTTGAAGTAACAAATGCAGTTTTGAAAAAATTAAAACAAATTGTAGATATGGCACCTTTACATAATCCCGCTGCAATTATGGGAATGGAAGCGTCAATGTCACTTATGCCAAATAAGAAAAATGTAGTAGTATTTGATACAGCATTTCATTCAACAATGCCAGAAATTGCGTATTTATATGCTTTGCCACTCAATATGTATGAGGATTATAAAATTAGAAGATATGGTTTCCACGGAACAAGCCATAGGTATGTATCGGGCGAACTTGCAAAAATAGTAGGTGGACTAAAAGGTAAAAAAGTTATTTCTTGTCATTTGGGTGGTGGTAGTAGTGTTACCGCTATAATTGACGGAAAAAGCATTGATACATCTATGGGTTATACTCCACTTGCAGGTGTTGTGATGGGCTCACGCTCTGGGGATATTGACCCAGCTATAATTGAAGTTATTATGAATAAAACAAAAATGTCTATTGGCGAAACTATTAGCTTTTTAAATAAAGAATGTGGTATTCAAGGCATTTCAAATTTAAGTTCAGATATGATGGATATAGAAAAGAATATAACTGACCCTAAATGCAAACTTGCTTTTGATATGATGAATTATTCAATTAAAAAATATATTGGTGCATACGCCTCTGTTATGAATGGAGTAGATTATATCATATTCACTGGCGGAATAGGCGAAAATGACGAATTAGTGCGACAAGAAATTTTAAAAGATTTAACTTATTTGGGTATAGAATTAGATGAAAAGAAAAATTTAAATTTACCTAGAAACACTATAGAACTAATTACAACTCCAAAATCAAAAGTTAAAGTATATCGAATACCTACTGATGAAGAATATCTAATTGCGCTAGACACTATGAATATAGCAAAAAACTCTAATAAATAAGGTATAAATTTTTAAAAAACCTTTTGTTAATTTGTCTTACTATTTCTTATTTAATTAATTTTATGTTGTTTTGATTAATTTTATCTTTACATATTGACAAATGCCTTATATTCATTTATTATAAAAGCATTTTAAGGAGGAATTTTATGGAAAATAATGAGAATTTAGAACAACAACAGCTTGATAAAATTCTCAATATTCATAATGAAATTGAAGTACTAATAGCTGATATGTCAAGATTGCAACAAGAAATTAAAAGGCTTAAAGATAAGGAAGGAGAGGCTGAAAAATCTCGAGAAACTATTGATTATAAATTTTATGAAAAATTTGAAGGTGTTTGTAGTAATCTAAGGACGATATGTGATTTTTCTATAACACAAGAAGAAATAGAAGATCTACTTAATTTCATGCATCCAGTGAAGGGATTATCATGTACTATTACTTTAATGGGGAAAAATTACCCACTTATTGTTACTGATCCTTATAAGGGAGTACCACCACATGTGGGAGATAATGAAGAAGTAAAACCTAGCGACTGGTTAAAGCATATAAATTTAAAAAGTCTTAAAAACTTTGAAAAAACTCTCAGCTTACCTGTTACAATGCGTAATGAAATATTCAGACAACAAATTTTAGATAATAACCAAAAAAGAATTGAAGCTATTAATGACCTTGCATATCTTGAAAAAGAGTTGGAAGAATTAAGGAATCAGCTAAATAAATGCCCTAAAGATAATTTCATTAATCGTATATTACGCAAACCAGGATTACAAGAAAGATATGAACTTTCATTGAGAATAAAAGCACGAGAAAAACAAAGAAATGCTCTGCAACAAAAAATAAGAGAACTTGGAGAAGAAACTAGCGAATCAGAAATACCTGCCAGAATACAAAATGATATAGAAAAATATGAAGTCCTAAAATCCTTAATTGCTGAATCGGATAAATTAAAAGAAGAATATGAGACAGCAATATCAGGAAATAACGAAATAATCAAAGCTCGTGAAGTTGCAAAAAAACTAGAAGAATTATATTCTGACGTAAAAGATATTAAAAAACAATTAAGTTTAAAAGAAGAAGATTATAAAAGATCTTTAAATGAAATTTATAAAACACCTAGAATGTTGGCTGTAATTGACGCAAAAATTCAAATAACAGAAGATCATGATTTAAAAACATATTTAAATGGTTTAAAAGAAGAGATTACTAAATATTGGGTAGACAATATGAATAACACAAAAATTATATAGACAACTAATTAATTGATAAAATAGAACACATAATATTGGATTCAATCCATTTATAGTTTGTTCTATTTTTTTATTTATAATAGAAAATATCTGTTAAAATAATTATTATTCTATATCTAATTATGTGTAGATTATAAAATTATTATAATAATTAGGTCATATAGCGTATTTTTTGATGATAATAATTTAACATATCAATATATGTGGCAATAACTATTGTTATAAACATTTTAATTTTTTATATAACTAACATTTCTATATTTGTTTAATAAATGCTATCTTTTTAATTAGTTTTTTGTCATTATACTTTATAATATGAAATCAAAACTTTTGATAGGTTAAATTGCGTATTTTTTACTATTATTTAATATTTCATTTTCAGCAATTTTAATTAAATATGATTTTGGTTTAATTACTTTTGTATCAGTTTTATATATCAATAATTCATCAAAATAAACTTCTATATAATAACTAATTGTGTCAAATTTAAATACATTTTTATCCGTTACTTTTTGTATATCTTTTTTAGAATTAATTTCTTTTAACAATTCATAAGAATTTGAAGTCTTTTTATATATTTTATATTTATAATTTCTCTGTGTGATAAAAGATATTGTAGCACCTAATCTGTCTAGACTTACATCAAAATCGAAATTAATATCATCAACTTTTTGAATATGTGTTGTAGTTTTAAAAATTTCATTAAAGGTGTATCTAGACGGTAAACTGTCATCAATTCTCAATATATTATTATCCTCGTATTCAATTAAACTTAACGTTTTATTTTCTATGCTATCAGGTTTTTTTATAGGTTCGGACTTATCTAATTTTGAAAAAATTGATTTAGATAAATTTGTTGCGTGATAACCGCTTGTAATGTCTATTAATCCTTCGTTATTAGGCTCTCCAATCCAAGAAAAGACCAAATAATCTTTAGACAATGCGACATTATAAACATCATTAATGTTGCTATAAACTTTGTTTGTGCCTGTTTTTGAATAAATTGTCCTATTTAATGAATTAAGTCTTTTTGCAGTGCCCGTTTCGGCCGTTGTTTTCATCATATCCAAAGTTAAATAACTAGTATCCTCAGAAAATACTCTAGTTTGTAATTTATCAGTTTCATCTAGATATACAACATTTGAATTTTTGTCTAATATCTTTGCAATAGAAGTGGCAGGCTTATATATTCCTAAATTCTGTAAAGTTAAATAGCCACCAATAAT
>CASFFI010000012.1 GCA_949293925.1 uncultured Christensenella sp.
AAATATGAAGGATATATAAAGCGTGAAAATGAAATTATAAATAAAAATAAAGCACAAGAAAATTTAGTACTACCTTCAGATATAGATTATTTAAAATTGAGTGGATTAAGATTAGAAGCAAGACAAAAATTAAATGAAATTCGACCTGTAACATTAGGACAGGCATCAAGAATTGATGGTGTTAGTCCAGCAGATATAAATGTGTTAATTATTTATTTAAAATTGCGTGGAGAAAATTAATGGAAAATATTTTTCAAGATATTAAAAACAATCCTAAATTTGAAATTTTTTATCAAGAATTAATAAGTTATAACAATAAAGTAAATTTAACAAGAATTACTGATAAAAATGAGGTATATATAAAGCATTTTTATGACAGCATGATACCTGTAGATGAAATTCCTAAAAATTCAAAAGTTATAGATGTTGGAAGTGGTGCAGGATTTCCATTAATTCCTTTAAAAATATTACGAAACGACATCAATATAACACTTTTAGATAGTGTTAATAAAAAAGTAGATTTTCTAAAATATATCTCTAATATACTAAATATTCAATCAGTATGTATTCACTCACGAGTTGAAGATTATGCAAAGGAAAACTTTGAAAGTTTTGATGTTGTAGTATCCAGAGCAGTCTCCCTACTTCCAACTTTATTAGAATATTGTGCGCCACTTGTTAAAGTTGGTGGTAAGATAATTGCTTACAAATCAACAAATTATGTCGAAGAACTCAATATGTCAAAAAAAGCATTAGAAGTTTTTAATCTAAAACTTATCAAAAAAATAGAAACTACTTTGCCTCAAAATTTAGGCAATAGGGTAATATTAATTTTTGAAAAAATAAATCATTGTTCAAATAAATATCCAAGAGGAAAAAATTTACCAAGATTAAGCCCTATTATTTAAATTAAACTAAAAATTTTATAATTTTTATAAAATATACTTTTAAATGTTTATGCATATTAAAAAATTTATGTTATAATTAACTTGGAGAAGACTAATATGGGAAAGATAATATCTGTAACAAATCAAAAAGGTGGAGTTGGTAAAACCACTACCTGTGTAAATCTTGCTGCTTATTTAGCTGAAATGGGTAAAAAAATATTACTACTAGATATGGACCCTCAAGGAAATGCGTGTTCATCAGTCGGTGTTGAAAAAATAGAAGAAGGCAAAACAATTTACGAACTATTGATAGGTGAATGTAAGTTTGAAGATTGCTTATATGATACCGTAATAAAAAATTTAAAAGTAATTCCGTCTAATGTCGATTTATCTGGTGCAGAAGTCGAACTAGTAGGAATGGAAGATAGAGAAAGAGTTTTAAAAAAGATTCTAAATAAATATAGGAACAATTATGATTACATATTTATAGATTGTCCTCCATCATTAGGGCTATTAACAGTTAATGCTTTAACAGCAACGGATACAATAATAATACCTATTCAATGTGAATATTTTGCTCTTGTTGGTTTAGGACAATTGATGAATACTGTAAGACTAGTTAAAAAAGTATTAAATGAAAATATAGAAATTGAAGGAGTGTTATTAACTATGAAGGATAATCGTTCTAGTTTAGTACGAGATGTCTCAGATGAAATTAATAACTATTTTGGTGCAAAAGTATTTAAAACAACAATTCCAAGAAATGTTAGATTAGCCGAAGCCCCAAGCCATAATTTGCCAATATCACAATATGATTGCAGAAGTAAAGGTGGAACAGCATATAAAGCACTTGCCGAAGAATTTTTAGAACGACAAGAGGGGGAAAATTAATATGATAAAAAAAGGTTTAGGTAAAGGATTAGCAGCATTACTTGAAGGATTTGATAAAGAAATTGAAGAAAATATTACAAGAAATCAAGAAATTGCTTCAAATTATCCACAAAAAGAAGAAAATTTAAACGAATTTGAAAGAAAAATAACAAGTTCACAAAATTATATGCCAGAATATAATTCAAAACCTTCTACAAATTACCCAAAAACAGTTAATGGTGAAACCACACTAAATATTTCAGAGATATATCCAAATCCAAATCAACCTAGAAAAAATTTTGATATAGACGCATTGAATGAATTGGCAGATTCAATAAGGGTGCATGGTTTAATACAGCCTATTATTGTTAATAAAGAAGATGATGGCTATATGATTATAGCAGGTGAAAGACGTTATAAAGCGTGCAAAATGGCTGGTATAACTGAAGTTCCTGTATTAATTAAAAATTATACAAAGAAACAAATATCAGAAATTGCAATTATTGAAAATTTACAAAGAGAAGATTTAAATCCAATTGAACTAGCTAGGGGTATTAAACAATTAATGGAAGAGTATTCTCTTACTCAAGAAAAAGTGGCTGAAAGATTAGGTAAAGGTAGATCAGCAATAACAAATACATTAAGATTATTAAATCTGTACCCAGAAGTTATTGAAATGGTCGAAAAAGGAAAGGTTTCACAAGGTCATGCAAAATGTTTGGTGGCAATCACTGATTATCCTACACAATTATCTTTAGCAAAGAAAGTTGCTCAAGACAAATTATCAGTTAGAGCATTAGAAAAAGAAATAAATTTATTGACTGGAAACAATAAAAAGAAAAAAATATTCCAACAACCTAGTCTAGAACTTAAAGATTTAATAAATCAAATGCAAAGAGTCTTTGGAACAAAAGTTACATTACTAGGTAATGATAAAAAAGGAAGAATATATATTGATTATTATTCTCAAGATGATTTAGATAGAATTTATGAAGTAATAAATAATAATGGTTAAAATACCATTATTTTTTTTGTTCTACATAGAACAAAATTTTAAATTATTAATAAAACATATTAATTTTATTAAAATTTAATGGTTATATAGATTTTTTTAAACAATTTTAGAATTTACATAAAAAAAGATTAATCTAATAAAAATCTTTAGTAATAACATATTATTTATAATAATTAGTTCCATGTGAAACAATTTTGTGAATTGTATTGAATTTAATTGATTTATACATTATAAAACTAACATAATAATTATTTTATTCAATAATTTGGATTAAAATTAAACATAATATGTTAAATTATTATTAATTTAATAGATATTGTCATACATATTAATAAAATTTATAAATAGAATGATTAATTTAATATATTACAAGTATTTCAATTCAAAATAATAATTAAAATCACACAAAACGTTTAAAAATAATTCAATTTCATATTTTTTTGTTCTATATAGAACATTAATCGTAGATATTTAATAAAATATTGTATTTTGTTAAAAAAATTGTTAAATAACATTGTAAAACCATATTTATTAGTTTATATTATAAATAATTTATATTAAATAATATTATAAGTTTATAGTAGATTGTAGTATAATTAATTTAATTAATAAATCTTTAAATAATAAGTTAAAATCATATAAATAATCAAAATTTTCTGACATGTGTTATTCAATTATATATAATTAATATTGTATCAAGACAATGATTAATAGTGAACATTATTTATTGTCGTTACATATTGAATGTAAATATAATAAATATAACAATGTATAGGTTTTTTCAATAAGTTTTTTATTAATATATAATAATATATAACAGTTAGTTCTATGTAGAACATGTAGTGTTTAAAAAAAATGATATTGGTTAATAATTTATAGTAATTTGCTATTATTAAAATTATATATTAATTATAAAAATTAATAGCAATGTATTACAATTTGTGGAAATCTGATATTATTAAAACTATATTTTAATTGTAATAAGCAATTTATTATAATTTATTGTATTCTTATATAAAAAAATAATATAAATGACATAAATATCAATTATAATGTTTTACTAAATAATACAAAAAAACAGTATTAAATATTAATAAAAATACATTTTTTTAATAAATAAAAAATAAAAACGAATATTTATAAAATAAAAATTTATTCAATCATATACAAAATCTATTAAAATATGCAAAAAAGCATTATTTATTTAGAAAAATATAATAAATATTAAAAATTTTTTAAAAAAATTATTGACTAAAGGTAAATATGTTGATAAAATAAAAAATAATACGCACCCATAGCTCAATTGGATAGAGCGTTGGTCTACGGAACCAAAGGTTGGGGATTCGAACTCCTCTGGGTGCACCACTATAACTATTTTTCAATAATTTCTAGCAATGTAAAAACGGCTAGATTTTTTATTACCTATATATGTGTAATATTTTTATCGTAATCTAATATTTTTATGGTATTTTACACTATTTTATGTAAAACAAATTAATAATTTGACTTTTTTCATATTCTATTATAAAATTTTTTAAGTTAATTTAAGGGGATATATGAAAAAAAATAAAAATTTTACTATAACAACTTATATAAAAAAGTATAAATTTCAAATATTTTTTTACATATTGTTATATTTAATTGCCGGTGGGTGCACTATTGCTAGCACAATTTTGTTTGCTGAGTCAATTGAACATATAACAAATAGTAACTATAAAATTGCTATTTATATTTTGATATATTTGATTGCAATTACTTTTATTAAAAGGCTATGTTGGTATTTAACCACAATAATCTATAATGTATATTCAGCTAAAATAATGTCTGAATTGAATTATGATTTAGCAAAACAAACATTTAAATTAAATTCAAAAACCTTTATGGATCATGACACAGGAACCTTTGTCCAAAGAATAGTATCAGACCCTGAACGAATTGTGATTAACTTCTCTAGTATTATCGAATTATTAACTGACCTTGTAACTTCATTAATTATGCTAATTTATATAGCAACATTAAATATTTTTCTATTTTTAAGCGTTTTTTTAATTGTTTTAATAGGTAGTATATTAGAAACATTTAGAGTTAAAGCTCGAAGAAAAAATAGAATTGCTGTTAGAAAATCAAATGATAAAATAAATTCATTAACAACAGAAATTGTAAAAAGTGAAAAAGATATAAAATCTTTAGGTCTAGAAAATCGTTTAAGTGAAGTTTCTAAATTAAATTATGAAGAATACAGAAAGGCAAGTTTTAAATATAATTTTGTGGATACAAATTTTTGGTCTAGTAGAAATTTAATTATTGAAATATTTACCATATTAATACTTGTTTTTGGTATAGTATTAATAGATAAAGGATTAATTACATTAGCAACCTTTATGATAGTATATTCATCAAAAGGAAGCTTACATGAACTAATTTGGTCAATTGGAAGTATTGCCAATAGTTTCGTTGATATAAAAGTTTGTAGTGAAAGAATGTCATCACTATTTGATGAAAACGAATTTGTTACAGAAAAATTTGGTAATTTATCCTTAGAAAAAATAAAAGGAAAAATAGAATTTAAAAATGTTTCATACACTTACAAAGAATACGAATATAAAGAATCTAAAGACAAAAAAGATAAGAAAAAATCTAAAAAAGAAAAAGTTTTAGTTTCTTCAAATGTAGTGTTTAAAAATCTATCTTTTATAATCAAACCAAACACCACAGTTGCGTTTGTTGGAAAATCAGGTAGTGGTAAATCTACAATTTTAAACTTGATGTCAAAAATGTTTGAAGTAGATGGTGGAGAAGTTTTGATTGATAAAGTAAACATTAATGATTTAAATAAAGAAACATTAAGAAGAACAATCTCGCTTGTTAATCAATTTCCATATATATTTGATATGTCAATTAAAGAAAATTTATTGCTTGCTAAAGAAGATGCGTCTGATGAAGAATTAATGTCAGCCTTAAAAAAATCTTATTTATACGAATTTGTTACAAATTTACCAAAAGGTATTGATACAAAAGTAGGTGAAAGTGGAATTAAGTTATCTGGCGGTCAAAAACAACGCCTTGCAATAGCAAGAGCAATGCTAAGGAATTCGCCAATAACAATATTTGATGAAAGTACGAGTTCATTAGATAATTTTGCACAAGAAGAAATAAAAAAGAGTATTGATTTATTAAAAGGAAAAACTACTGTTATAATAGTTGCACACAGATTATCAACAATAAAAAATGTGGATAAAATATTCTTCTTGGATGAGGGAAAAATTATAGACAGTGGAACATTTGAAGAATTATTTAACAAAAATGAAAAATTTAAGAATATGTTTTTAGCCGAAAATATCTAAAGCTTGAAACATTACTCTAAACATTATAAAAAAATAAAAAAGCATAAATATTTTAAAGTTTTGGTTTATGCTTTTTTTTAACCAAATTATAATTTAGTTATTAGATTTATTATTTAATTTTTCTTTTAGTTCAGCTATCTCTCGCTTCAATCCTTCATATTCTTCAATAGATATAGTTATTTTATCTTTCTGATAATTTATGTTGTCTTCGTATTTTCTTGATAAAATTGATAAAGCTACAAGCAATGATATCGTTATTATAACTACTGCAAAGAACAGCGCAGTCATATTTTCATATAAAACTTTGTTGTCAAATACTAAAAGGGTTATTACTAATTCTACATAAGCAAGTGTTATATATGCTGGAATTTGTAACCATAATAATTTTTTATTTAATTTTAAAATATTTGAAACAACTATATTTGCAAAGATTGAAATAAATGAGAAAACTACTGTAATTTTTAAGAAATTATCATTTAAATTTTTAGCCCAAATTACTATTAAAAATAATATTGCAGAAATTCCTATAAGGACACTAATTAAAATTGAAAAAATATTTTTTTGCTCTAATAATTTGGCAATATTATTTAACAAAATACTAGCACTTAAGATAGTAAGTAATGTGAATAATATACTTAAAGGTATTCCAGAAAAATCAAAAACATTAAATATAGCAAGTACAGAAATTAAGGCAGATATCCCTAAACATGCCAAAGAAATAATAGTTAAAATTCTTTTCATAATTACTCCTATAAACTAATTATATAAAAATTCGTTATAAAAATCAATATTTTAGAAATATTATTAAAAATTATAAAATAAAAATGTCGATTTATATTGAAAATCATATTTTTTTGATGTATAATCAAATTAGTGGAGGGAATTATGGCAATTTGCAAAAAGGAAAATAAAAAAGTACAAGATGTGACAACAGCTAACGAAAATACTTGTGAAAATGTAACAACTTCTAATGAGCAAATTAAAGAAAAAGCAAAAACCAGAACTCCTATTTATCGTGTTTTATATGATTCAACAGAAAGAGTTTGGGTAATTAAAAAAGATGGTGCAAAAAGAATAATTAAAAAGTATTGGACGAAGGCTGAAGCGTTAGAAGCTGTTGAAAAAATGTCAGCGAACCAAGAAATTTCATTTGTGGTGCACAAAAAAGATGGTAAATTTCAAAAAAAATAATAATTAAAAAGTTGAAATTTTTTAAACCAATGAAATAAAATAACAAAAGGAACTCTACAAAATAGTAAAGCTCCTTTTTTATTAATTTGAAAATAACAGAGAAACATTTTTGAAATTTTTAGATTAAATTAATATGTTATCTATATATAATTATTTTTTCATTTTCCTTTAAAGGATTCGTTAAATTTTTATTATATTTATATATATCTTCAGCTGAAGTCTTTGTTCTTTTACATAATTCCCACATATTTTCATTAGGTTTAGTTATAAAAATTTGCATACTACATTTATCTTCAATAGGTTTAGCGGGTGTTGCTTTTGACAAACATTTATAATTTTTTGTTGCAAAAATTTGTGTGTTACAACTAATACTAAAATCAATGTCCAAAGTATTGCCTCTTTTAATTTTTGCTTTGTTTGACTTTATGCAAATATCTGGTACAACTATACATTTTTCACAATTAATTTCTGGTGTGGTCTGTTTTAAAATGAAAGGCACTTCAATATTTATCGAACGAACTTTATCTTCTTCATTTCTATATATTACTGTTGAGTACAATAAGCCTTCAATTACAGAGTTATTATTTTCTATATTAGTTTTTGTTATGTCAAAACAAGTGTTGTTGATGTCTATTATGCTATTTATAATTTCACTTTCTTTTACTTCTATTTCATTATTTATAATTGTTTCTAAATTTGGTAAAACAATTCTCTCGTTTAAACTCACAATCATTTCTTTTGTATCAATTTCAAACTTGGTACTGAAAGCATCTTCAGTTAAGTTTACATCAGCAGTTTTGAACACATAGATTATACATTCATTATCAAATGTAAATGTCAAATTTGTTGCGTTGTCATTTAATGTAGTTTTGACTTCAATTGATTTTTGCAGTGTTTTAGTTTTGCAAAATAAATCTGTATTGTCCTGGTCAAAGTTTGTTTCAACCTGTTGAGTATAAGGTATAAAGTTATCGGCTACACATATTTCACTATTTGAGTTTTCATAAATAATATGTAAATGATAATCTCCTGAAATTGTTGTATAGTTAGAATTAGAGGATATTTTTAAACATTCCATATCTAAATTGTAAAATAATATTTTGTTGATATTATCATTTACTTTTATGTTTATTTCATCAGAAAAAGTGGAAGTTATTGTATTACATAAATATGTGGATTTTGCATTATTTACTTTTGTAATCAAATCGTTACAGTCAAGATTTGTATTTAATTTTTCGTTATCGTATAAACAACAACTTAAATTTGAAATTACTTTTACTCTTAAGTGTCTATCATCAAAACTATTTTCGACTTCATACGAAATACTATTGATGATAATTGAACTAGATATATCACAACCATCAATGTTTACTGTTTCATCAAAATTCTCATTATCATTAATAGAATTAAATAAGCCATCAGTATCAATATACACAACCTTTAATGTGATTTTCCCGCTCACATTTGCTTTGTTTTTATTAGGTTCTATTTTTACATCGTTAACATTAGGTGTAATGCTGATTATCTTATCAATTTGTGCTGCGTTGTCAATGTTTAAATTAAAATTTGTTTTTATTTTTAATGGTTCAACTTGACATACTTTTAAAATATTAGTATCAAAATTTTCGTTACTCATTTAACCTCCAAATCATAAATATTTATATTAAATTTTCAGCAAAATATGATTTATTTTTTTTGCAATGATTACAAAATTTATGATATTCGACAAAAATGTAAATTAAATCAAAGAATTAGATAATTCTACTTAATAAAAAACAAATTTCTCTGTAGCAAATTTTGAAAAGTATTGTTATATTTTAGTCAAGTTTTAAAAATCAGGAGGAATTATGGAAGATAAAAAATTAAAACTTATAATTGCCGATGTAAATCAAAACATCGTAGTTGATACAAAAGAAGTGTTTGAAAATGATGGTAAATATGAAGTTGTGGCTACTTGTAAAGATGGGAATGAACTTACAAAATTAATAGGTCAGAAAAGCCCTGAAGTTTTGATAATGGATTTAGCACTGTCAGGTAAAGATGGTTTTGAAGTTTTGGAAGACATTAAGAATATGAATAAAGATGTTACTATTGTAATTCATTCAGAGTTTGCACTTAACGGATTTATTAACAGAGCAATTTCTTTAGGCGCAAAATATTATTGTATAAAACCAATGGATTTGAATTTATTAAAGAAAAGAGTTGATGAATTAATTGAAGAAAA
>CASFFI010000013.1 GCA_949293925.1 uncultured Christensenella sp.
AAATAGATTATCCTGAATATGATTTTGACGATACAGAAATGTCTAAATTTTATTCAAATTTATCTAAAATAAAAGATTATTTAAAAAGTCTTATAAATAATTCAAAAAATGGGATAATGATTAAAAATGGGGTAAAAATCGCAATAGTTGGCGAACCAAATGTAGGAAAATCATCGATAATGAATGCTTTAGTAGGCAGTGATAAATCAATTGTTACTGAAATTGCAGGCACAACAAGAGATATTGTTGAAGGAGAATACATTTATAAAGGCATCATTTTTAGGTTATTTGACACAGCAGGTATTCACGAAAGTGAAGATAAAGTAGAAAAAATAGGAATGGAAAGAGCTAAAAAATCTATTAAAGATGCTGACTTGGTATTAAAGGTTTCAACAATTTTTCAATCTTGCGATATAGAAGTTGATGGACCTTTTTTAGAAATAGTAAATAAAATAGATTTAAAAAATAATTATGATATAAAAGATAAAAACAAGATATTTGTATCAGCATTAAAAGGCGAAAACATCGAATATTTAAAGCAAAAAATTTTTGAAAAAACTATTCATATTAATGATAGTAGTGATAAATTATTACTTACAAATGACAGACATATTTACTTGATTAATAAAGCGTATGAACACATTTGTTTTGCTATTGAAAATATTAAAAACAGTGCAACATTTGATATAATATCAAGTGATTTAAAAAATTGTTGGGAAAGTCTTGGTGAAATTACTGGAGTAGTTTCTAATGAAAATATTATTGATAGGATTTTCCAAAAATTTTGTTTAGGGAAATAAAGATGATAGAAAAAAAATATGAAGCGATTGTAATAGGAAGTGGACACGCAGGCTGTGAAGCTGGACTTGCTCTCGCTAGAATGGGACATAAAACATTAATATTAACTATGAATTTAGACAGCATAGCTTTTTTGGCGTGCAATCCATCAATCGGTGGCACTGCAAAAGGTCAGTTAGTTGGTGAGATAGATTCTTTGGGCGGAGAAATGGCAATTAATGCTGATAAAGCAATGTTGCAGTTAAGAGTGTTAAATAAAGGGAAAGGACCAGCAGTTCAAAGTTTAAGAGCACAAGTCGATAAAAATAAATACCATACCGAGATGAAAAAGACATTAGAAAAAGAAAAAAATATTGACTTATTACAATCAGAAGTGTCAAAAATTCTAACTGAAAATGGTAAAATCGTAGGTGTCAAAACAACATATAATGAAATATTTTTATCAAAGGTTGTAATAGTTTGTACAGGGGTTTATTTAAAGGCAAGAATCATAATGGGTGAATTCGAAAAAAACACAGGACCAAATGGTTTCGAACCTGCAAATAAACTTACAGAAAGTTTAATAAGTTTAGGTGTAAAAATAAATAGACTTAAAACAGGTACGCCAGCAAGAATTGATGGGACTACTATTGATTATTCAAAGTTTGAAATTCAGCAAGGTGATGAATTAAACAGAAGTTTTTCTTATATTAATTTAAAAGATGCAAAAAACACACATAGTTGTTATTTAGGCTACACGAGTTTAGAAACTAAAGAAATAATTGAAAAAAATATCAATTTAGCGCCTATGTTTAATGGATTTGTTACAGGTGTAGGCCCAAGATATTGTCCGGCGATTGAAACAAAAATAATGAGATTTAATGATAAAGAAAAACATCAGTTATTTTTAGAACCAGAAAGTGCTGATACAAAAGAAATATATATACAAGGAATCAGTACTTCAATGCCTGTGGATATTCAAAGACAAATTTATGCTTCCATTCCGGGTCTTGAAAATGCAAAAATTATGAGATTTGCTTATGCTATAG
This sequence comes from uncultured Christensenella sp., assembly GCA_949293925.1. GTDB lineage: Bacteria > Bacillota > Clostridia > Christensenellales > UBA1242 > CASFHD01. The sequence goes on from CASFFI010000013.1 coordinate 1,827, forward strand.
AATATGATGCTATTGATGCACAGCAATTATTTCCTACATTGCAATTAAAGACTGTAGAAGGATTATATTTTGCAGGTCAAGTAAACGGTACAAGCGGTTATGAAGAAGCAGGTGCGCAGGGAATAATAGCAGGAATAAATGGTGCAAGATACATTGAAAATAAAGAGCCGCTAATTCTAAAAAGAAATCAAGCATATATTGGTGTTTTAATTGATGATTTAGTTACAAAAAGTATTACAGAACCTTATCGAATGATGACAAGTAGAGCAGAACACAGACTAGTTTTAAGGCAAGATAATTGTGATATTCGACTTACCGAATTAGGTCGTGGAATAGGTCTTGTTACAAATAAAAGATATAAAATATTTAATAAAAAGAAAGAACAAATTGAACAAGTTTATAGATTATTAGATGTATATTATTCTCCAGAAAAAGTTAAAAGTTTATTTATAAGAAAAAATGAAACCCTTCCTAAAAGCGGTATAAGTTTAAAAGATATGTTAAAGCGAACAAATATCACAATATTTGATTTGAAGCAAGAATTTAATATATTTGAAAATATTTCTGATAGCGTGTTAGAATATGTGGAAACTGAAGTGAAATATGAAGGATATATAAAGCGTGAAAATGAAATTATAAATAAAAATAAAGCACAAGAAAATTTAGTACTACCTTCAGATATAGAT
>CASFFI010000014.1 GCA_949293925.1 uncultured Christensenella sp.
AGTATGGTTTGTCAGATGAAACAATTTATTTTATTAATACATATACAACTTTAATGAAAGGTGTTGCAGATAATCAATAAATTTTAATATAAAAAATAATGGAACTATCCATTATTTTTTTGTCACCAATCATAAATTTTTTAAAATTATTAGACTATATTATAACTAAAAAGGTTATTTACAAATGGAAAATTTTTATATTTTAAACATTACACAAATCAGTAAAATTACATATTTATTAGCAATTATTGTTTTCATATTAACATTTATAATAAAACTTCCCATAAAGAAAAAAACAAAGTCATTTTGTGAAGAAAAACGAAAAGCAATAAATTCTTTTATAATTTTAATACCTTTAACTTTATCAATAACAATTAATATACTATATTTTTATTTTACAAGTAAAGAATTAATTTTTAATGAAATCTTAAAATATTCAATTAACACGTATGTTATAGATACAATAATATATGCATTTTATTCTAGGTTACAGATTATAATAAAAGGAATAAAAACAAATGAAAATTTAAAAATTTCTTATGACAATAAATCAATTGATAACAATAGTTCAAAAATAATAAATAACAATAATCAAACTGTAATATTTAACAATATAATTAGTGATTTTTACAGATTAATGAAATACATCAAACGTTTAAAAAAATGATAGAATTATAAGTAATAATAAAAACCGCATTATAAACATATATTCAAACTTTTTAATAAAATTAGTATAATATAATTAAAAATTCATTAATATAACAAAAAGAGATTAATTCAAAATCAAAAAAATCAATTATTCCTTGTCGTTTTTTTGTTTTTTTAACGCAATTTTTGTAAAAAAGTTATTCAAAGCATTATTTATTCTGTCTGCGTTTTTATATGCAATAATAAAGGCAATTATTGACAAGACTGCAAGTACAGCCAAAACAACAAGTCCCCACCCATGATATGGAATAATTTCACCTGACATAAAAAACAAAGTAGCTAAAATTCCTATAGGCTTGCAAATAATTTGCATTAGAATAAAATTTCGCCAACTGATTTTAGTAATCCCTGCAATCGAGCACAGCAAATCATCTGGGAATAAAGGAAGCAAGAACATAAAAAAGAAAACAACATTTTCTTTTCCTTTAGATTTTTGCAAATATTTGTCAACAGTATGTTTATCTCCAGCAATCCAATTAACAAAAGGACGGCCTAACCACCTGCCCAAACCGAATGCCAAAATCGAACCTATGAACGAACCTATAAATGAATAAACAAAAGACAATAATGGACCAAACAACAAACTTCCTGCAAGGATAGTTATTGCCCCTGGAATAGGAATAAAAGTAACCTGTAAAAAAGAAACTAAAACAAAAACTAATGGTCCCCATGCTCCAGTCTTGCTAATTTCATCTCGAAGTTCTTCTTTAGTTAGGTCAAGGTATCCCAATTTTTTAAATACCAAAAAACCTATCAAAATAATAACCCCTACAATTAATAGAGAAATTAAAATTCTTATAATTATACCCTTAATTTGTTTTTTCTTGTTTGCGTCCATCTTATCCTTTTATCTTTTGTAATAAATGAAAAAATATAATTAAATTATATAATATAGAATAATTATATAATTTTTTTTTAAATGTCAATAAATGGCAACAAACAAAGAGATTAAATCTCTAATAATTTATTTGATTTATCTTTAATTAATTCTCTCTTTTCGTAAAACCATTTAGCCAATGCATTCAAGTCATCAAAATTCTTTAAAAATTTTGAAAAATTTCCATTAACAGTATATTTGTAATAAATTTTCATCAAACGTTTATACGTTAGCCAATAAGTAGGATTAGTAACTAATAATTTGTTTACATCTGAAATTAACTTAGTATCATCTACATTATTTTCTAATAGATACTCTTTTAAAATATTTAGTTTTTTCATCACTTTAGTTGGCATAGTTTTTATTAAATCAGATATTCCAACGACAGTCTGTTTGTTATTATTGTCATTATATGACCAAAAATAATCTCCTGAAAACCTAAATTGTTGTAAAAAATCTTCAGTATTTTTCACTCTTGAAATACATTCATTTAACAAATTCATAACATCACCTTAAATATTTATAATAATATCATTTTAAACAAAGAAAGATTTTATTGTCAATGAATATTAAATAAAAAAAATTAATTTTATTAAAATACGACAAATGATATTTAAAATAAACATAAATTTAACAAACTTGCCAATTTAAAACACACATTTTATCAGTCCACAATTTAAGACCTTTGTAATTAAAACTTTCAATTTAAAACCTTTCTAATTGAATTATAAATTTAATATTTATTATAGAACAAGTATTAAAATTTAAAAACTGAATAAAAATTTTAAATTTAATAAAAATGCTTTTAACAATATAATTACAACATCTTTATTGCATATACAATTAAATATTAATGAAATAAAAAAATATCGTACAGAACATATTTATATAGAATATAAAATAATATAAATTTTTATTTTATAAGGATAGCATATTAGAAAATTTTATAATGTATAGTATTTTTTAAACTTTTGTAATGTATCTCATATTAGATATATATACTAAAATATATTAGGAATTATATAAGAACAATAAAAATTGACAACAAAATAGATATTTGATATAATTTAGGAATGCGGATATGGCGAAATGGCAAACGCGCTAGATTCAGGTTCTAGTGGATAACACCTTGCAGGTTCAACTCCTGTTATCCGCACCAAAAAAATAAAAAAATATTTGAATAACATATTGTTATATTCTTTAAAATATGATAAAATTCAAATAGGTAGCAATATGAATAATGAAAAATCTAAAATTATAAGGATAATATACAAATTAACAAAAGAGTTTGAAATAGAAAAAAATAAAATAGAATTTCTAATTTCAATATCAAACCCATTTAAAGTGCCATTTAACATTAATGAACAAGAATGTAAAAAAATATTATCAGAAATATATAAAACTGTTACGCATAATTATAAAAAAATAGATGATGAGAATAATGATTTTATGCGAACTATAGAATTTCTTCTTGAGTCGTATAATTTTATTAAACTAAATTCAACAATGTATGGTTACAAGGCTAAGTATTTTCAAGGAATTTGTATCCCTACATCTAAAACAAAAGATATTCCCAAAATTGAAGGAATTACAGATTATTATATAACTAATTCAAATTATGAATGTAATAACAATTCATATGACGGCGATGAAGAATTTATATTAGATTTAGCTTAACTTATAAAACAATAACAATAAAAAAAACCTACTATTGTAGGATTTTTTTATACAAGTTCAATAATAACCATATCTGCGTTATCGCCTTTTCTTTTTCCAATCTTTAAAATTCTAGTATATCCACCACCTATACCGTTTTCCTTATTTTTAGCAGCATATTTAGGAGCATATACATTAAATATTTTTTCGATTAAAGGATTTTGAACATTATCTAATCTAGCGATATAATCAGCCTTTTTTTCTCCAGGTAATCTGTCTTCCTTAACAGTGTAAAGTTTAGATAACAACTTTCTTCTTGCAGCCAATTTCTTAGGACCATCATTAATAACTTCTTTTGTTGTTTTATTGCCTTTATCGTCAACAACAGTTTTATTTACAGTAACGACATCTTCAAAACTGTTAATAGCAAGAGTCAAAAGCTTTTCAGTATAACTTCTCAAAGATTTAGCTCTAGCTAAAGTTGTTTCAATTTTACCTTTCATAAGAAGGTTAGTTGCTTGATTGCGCAATAAAGCTAATCTTTCACTGCTAGGTCTACCTAATTTCTTAACTCTCATTTAGCACTCCTTAAATTAATATTTTTCATTATCATCGATGTTAATTCCGTAAGATTCCATTTTCTTAATAACTTCTTCCAAAGACTTAGCACCCATATTTCTAACTTTTAGCATATCACTTCTAGTTTTCTTAGCCAAGTCGCCAACAGTAGCGATACCAGCTCTTTTCAAGCAATTATATGAACGAACGCTTAATTCCATTTCTTCAATAGTTTTTTCATATAACTTAGATTTTTCATCTTCTTTTCTAGCAATTAAAATATCTTTATCAGCCATAGAAGCAACAAGGTCAACAAACATTTTCATATAATCGTTCATAAGTTTAGCACTCAAAGCGATTACTTCTTTTGCATCAATAGTACCTCTAGTTTCAACATCTAACACTAATTTATCAAAATTCATACTTTGACCAACTCGAGCAGGGGTAACCTCGAAGTTAACCTTTTTAACAGGTGTGAATAGTGAATCAATAGCAATAAAATCAATTTCATCAGAGAAATTTCTATTGAAACTAGCGTTTTCATAACCTCTACCATTGCCTACAAAAAGTTGCATATCTAGTTCAGCACCTTCATCAAGAGTACAGATGTAAAGGTCAGGATTTACCACAGTAACTTCATCGTTAGGTTCAATATCTCTAGCATAAACTTCACAAGGGCCAACCTTAAAAAGTTTTAAAACGGTTTTAAAATCATTAGAATCGTTACTAGACTTTAAAGCCAAATTTTTAATATTCAAGATTATATCAGTAACATCTTCCTTAACGCCTTTAACTGTAGAAAATTCATGTAACACATTACGAATTTTAATACCTCTAACAGCGGTACCAAATAAACTTGATAAAAGGATTCTTCTAAGAGCATTACCTATAGTAATACCATAGCCTTTTTCAAGGGGTTCGACTACAACCTTAGCAGTACTTCCATTATCAAATTCTTCTAATTTTAATTTTGGTTTTTCAATTTCCAACATAAACCAATCCTCCTATTATCTAGAATACAATTCAACAATCATATGTTCTTGTATGTTATAGTCAATATCTTCTCTTGCAGGTAAAGACAATATTTTGCCAGATAAGTTGTCAGAATTGAATTCCAACCATTTAGGCATAACAACTTTAGAACCTTTAACATCAGTGAAAATACCATTAGAAGTTTTATTATCTTTAACAGCGATAACATCACCGACCTTCACGATAAATGAAGGGATATTAACTTTTCTACCATTAACAGTAATGTGACCATGGTTTACGATTTGTCTAGCATGAGTTCTTGATTTACCAATACCCATACGATAAACTACATTATCAAGCCTACATTCTAAAAGTTGTAATAATTTTAAACCAGTAGACTCTTTGCTTTTAGCCGCTCTTTCATAGAAAATTCTAAATTGATCTTCAAGCATGCCGTAAATTCTTTTAAGTTTTTGTTTTTCGCGAAGCTGAACAGCATATTCTGATAATTTCTTTTTACCAGAACCATGTTGACCAGGAGCGACAGGGCGTTTAGCGACAGGACATTTGTCAGTCATACACTTTTCGCCTTTAAGGTTCAATTTAACACCTTCTCTACGACAAAGACGACAATCTGGACCAGTATATTTTGCCATATAATAACTCCTTTTAAACTCTTCTTCTCTTAGGTGGTCTGCAACCATTGTGAGGGATAGGTGAAACATCTTTAATCATAGTAACACCGATTTCACAAGTGCCAATAGCTCTAATAGCAGATTCTCTACCACTACCAGGTCCTTTAATTATAACAGCGACCTTAGTAATACCAGCATCTTTAGCTTTTTTAGCAGCAGTTTCCACAACTTGTTGAGCTGCAAAAGGTGTACTTTTTTTAGCACCCTTATAACCTAAACTTCCTGCACTACTCCAAGAAACTAGGTTACCAGCAGCGTCAGTGAATGAAACAATAGTATTATTGAAAGAAGCTTGAATATAACATCTACCTTCTCCAATATTTTTTCTAACTACTTTTTTCTTACTTTCTTCTTTTTTTGTAGCCATTTAATTAACTCCTTACTTCTTCTTATTTGCTATGGTTTTTCTAGGACCCTTACGAGTACGAGCATTAGTTTTAGAACTCTGACCTCTAACAGGCAAATTAGCCTGATGTCTCATACCGCGATAGCACCTAATTTCTTTAAGTCTTTTAATATTCATTGCGACATCACGTCTAAGTTCACCTTCAACAGTATAATTAGCTTCAATGAACTTTCTTAAAGTCGCAACATCAGCTTCAGTCAAATCCTTAACTCTAGTATCAGGGTTGATACCTGTAGCCTCCAAGATACGATTTGAAAGTGCTCTACCTATACCATAGATGTAGGTAAGTCCGATTTCTACCCTTTTTTCATTAGGTAAATCTACGCCTGCAATACGCGCCATATATTCCTCCAAATAAAATATTTATAAATTCATAATCTCAAAAGCCGCGCGAGATTATGGTTGTTTTCAAATTTATCCTTGTCTTTGTTTGTGTTTAGCATTTTTAGGGCAAATAACCATAACGACACCGTTACGCTTAATAACTTTACATGCTGAACACATAGGTTTTACAGATGGTCTAACTTTCATAGTTTTTCTCCTTATTAGTTTTTATCACGCCAGATAATTCTGCCTTTAGTAAGGTCATAAGGACTCATTTCAACTTTAACCTTATCACCTTCTAAAATTTTAATATTGTGAACTCTAAGTTTGCCAGAAATAAAGCAAGTAATAACATGACCATTCACAATTTTAACTTTGAATCTAGTGTTAGGTAAAACTTCAATTACCACACCTTCAATTTCAATAACATCATCTTTAGACATTGAATACTCCTCTAGATATATTTTTTAACATTTTATACAACTCAGCGTTAGTTATATTACGATTCAAGTTTTGAATAATTATATCACAATGAGAAATTTTTTTCAAGTGCTTAGGATTTTTTAATTTAGGGCAACCTATTTTTTTATATTTCCCATCGATTAACTTAGCATAGCCTTTTTTATCAAAGTCGACTACAATGTACACCACACTTCTATCATGACCTTGAAGACTAATAACTACATCACCTATTGATAAAGATTCAAACATTTTTACTCCTCTAAAGTTGTTATTTCAACGCCTGTATCAAGTATAATTATTGTATTTTCATAATGAGCGGAAGGCAATCCATCAACAGTAGTAACCGTCCAATCATTATCTTCAAGATACACGAATCTTTCACCCAAGGTAACCATAGGTTCAACAGCAAGAGTCATATTTTTTTTCAAAACCAACCCGCTATTGTATTTACCAAAATTAGGAACATTAGGTTCTTCGTGAAGATCACTACCTATACCATGTCCAACCATTTCTCTAACTACGCCATAACCGTTTTTTTCAAGAAAAGCTTGAATGCGATGACTGATGTGTCCCAACCTACTACCAGCCTTAATACCTTCAATACCTTCAAAGAAAGATTGTTTAGTATCTTCAATTAATTTTAAAATTCTAGCATCAACATTTCCAACAGGGAAAGTTCTAGCAGCGTCTGCATGATAACCTTGATAACAAACACCCGCATCTATGCTAATAATATCTCCCTCTTTTAAGGGTTCATCTGTACAAAATCCGTGAACAACTTGTGCATTAACACTAGCGCAAATTGAATATGGAAAACCCTCATAATTAAGAAAGGACGGTGTGCCTCCTCTTTTAACTATAAAGTCATGCACAATTTTATTTAAATTGTTACTTGTTTGTCCGGGATAAATATATTTTTCCACTTCTAATAAAGCAGCAGCCAATATTTTACCCGCTTTTCTCATTTTTTCTAGTTCTTCGTCAGTTTTAATTGTTACCATATTTAAGTACCCTTTTAACTTGTTGAAGAGTGATATTAACAGAAATACTTGCATCAACTTGATGATAAATACCTTTTGAAACATAATAATTTCTAATAGGTTTAGAATTTATTTCATAATCATCAATTCTTTTGTTTAATAAATCAATATTATCATCAACCCTAGCCAAAAGATTTCCACCACAAACTGAACAGAAATCTTTTTCTATAAGTTTACTTGTGGTCCTTTTACATTTATCGCACACCAATCTGTTTTTAGCCCTATCAATAATAATATTTTTAGGACAAACCAACTCAAAAGCATAATCTATTTTAATTAATTTTTCAAGTTCTTCACACTGGTTTAAAGTTCTAGGAATTCCATCAAGTAACAAATTTGAATTATTAGAAATTAAAGAAAGTTGATTTTTCAAAATATCCAATACTATAGAATCATCAACAAACTTACCATTATCCAAACAATATTTGATCATATGTGCATATTTGCCATTATTTTTTACTTCTTTACGGAGTAAATCACCTGTTGATATATGCACAAAAGAACAATCAATAAGTTTCTGACTTAAACTACCTTTTCCTGAGTTAGGATACCCAAACAGAACAATATTCATATAACTCCTATTTCAAGAAACCTCTATAATTTCTCATAAGCATTTGAGCTTCTAATTGTTTATCGAACTCCAAAGCGACCGATACAACGATAAGCAAAGCAGTTGCACTAAAAGCACTAGTAAGTCCAGTAGTACCAATTCCTTTGAACACCAAAGTAGGAACGATAGCCATAAAGCCTAAGAAAATTGCACCAAACAGCGTAATTCTCTTTGAGATAGACCCAAGATATTGAGAGGTTGGTTTACCAGGTCTAATACCAGGAATAAACCCACCATTTTGTTGAATATTTCTAGAA
>CASFFI010000015.1 GCA_949293925.1 uncultured Christensenella sp.
CTTATCATTTTTCCTTTTTCTCGTGCCTTATTAAAATCACCACATTCCACTAGGTCATTATATTTTACAATTTCAGCCCTTATGAATCCTCGTTCAAAATCGCTATGAATAACACCCGCCGCCTGAGGAGCAAGTGTGCCTTTTTTTATAGTCCAAGCACGAACTTCCTTTTCTCCAGCAGTTAAAAAAGTTTGCAATCCCAAAAGATTAAAACTAGAAACAATTAATTTATCAAGTCCTGTGCTTGAAATGTTTAATTCTTTAAAAAACATTTCCCGTTCATCATCATCTAAATTCAATAAATCTTCTTCTAATTTTGCACATAACACAACTACTTGAGCCCCTTCGTTGTTTGCATAATTTTTAATCTTTTGTATATTTTGATTTTGAAAATCATCAAGTTCTTCAGAAGTGTTCGCAACATATATGATAGGTTTTGATGTAATCAAAAAAAATTGTTTCAAAAGCAAATTTTCCTCATCATCTAATTTAAGACTTCTGGCAGGCATACCATTAGACAAAACCTCTTTTATTTTTAGTAACAAGTCCATTTCTTTTTTTGCCATCTCATCTTTACTGCCATTTGCAATTTTAGAAACTCTTGACAATCTTTTTTCTATTGTTTCAATATCGGATAAAATCAATTCAAGATTTATTGTTTCAATATCTCTTAATGCATCTACACTGCCATCTACATGTATTATGTTATCATCTTTAAAACATCTGACAACTTCAACTATAGCATCAACTTCACGAATATGACTTAAAAATTTATTTCCAAGCCCTGCTCCTTCGCTGGCTCCTTTTACAAGTCCCGCAATGTCAACAAACTTAACTTGAGCAGGTGTAATTTTTTGTGTATTATATATTTTTGCCAAAACATTCAATCGTTCATCTTTTACATCGACAATACCTACATTTGGTTCAATTGTACAAAAAGGATAATTTGCACTCATTGCCCCAGCACGAGTTATTGCATTAAATAAAGTGCTTTTCCCAACATTAGGAAGCCCTACTATACCTAATTCCATATTTCTCCTAATATTTAAAATAATGTAATCTTAACAACATTCTATGTCGTAATTTTAATATTTAAAGTTGTAATACATAAATTTTGTGGTTTTAAAATTTTCAATTTATAAAAATCAAATTATTCAATTAAATTTTAGCCATTTTAACTTCGTACCAAAACCAACTCATCATCACCTTTACTAGATTTAGTATCTATTTTAATGCCTAAAATTTCTTCCACATCTTTTAATAAACTTTCACAATCTTTAACATTTTCTAAAATATTTTTAATTTTTGCACTATTTAAAGCCATTTTTAAATACACGCCAACGCCAACTGTACTACATAAAATTGTAGCAATTAAATTTTCGCACAAAAACGATGGCACAATTAGTGTCGAATCAAAAAGCCCAACTAATGATAAAATTCTGTTTTGTTCATTTAAATCATTTATTTTAGCTTTTGATTTATCAATTATATGTTTTAATTTATTTGCATTTCTAATATAGAGCAATTCTAATAAATTTTTATCACCGTCTTTTTTATATTGATTTAGACCGATTTTTAATTCTTTATCTGCAGGAACATCAATTTTACACACATTCATATAATCCTCAAAAAAAACATATTGATTTTTTAATTTTTATCATAAATTAAATCAATTTTACTAATTGTAATACAAAAATTTAACTTTTGCAATAATTTTTTTATAAATTGTTATAAATATTATATTTTAGCATAATAAACAACTATGGAAATTATAAAATATTCTCTAATAGGTATTATACAAGGATTGACTGAATTTTTACCTATATCATCTAGCGGACACATTGTAATTTTATCAAAACTTTTAAATATTGATGCGGACAATCTACTACTATCAATAATTGCACACTTAGGGACATTGATTGCTGTATTAATTATATACAGAAAAGAAGTATTTGAAATTATTTCACACCCAACAAAAAAAAATTCCAAACTATTAATAATCGCAACAATACCCACCGTTTTGATTGTATTATTATTAAATAATTTCATTGATTCAATATTTTCAGGAACGCTTTTAATTATTAGTTTTTTGTTGACAGCAATGTTTTTATTTTTAGTTGACCTTTTGCCTCAAAGGAATAATCCGTTAGATTATAAATCTGCTTTTATTATGGGGACTGTTCAAGGTTTTGCAATATTTCCTGGAATTAGCAGAAGCGGAAGCACTCTAATTTCAGGTATTATAATAGGGCTGGACAAAGAAAAAGCAACTGACTTTTCTTTTATAATGAGTATCCCAATAATAATTTGTTCGCTATTATACGAAATTTTTATTAAACAGCCACAAATATCATCAACTCAAATCACTCCTTTAATATTTGCTTTCATTACATCATTTATCTTTGGAATAATTTCTATAAAATTTATGCTAAAATTTATTAAAAAAGTAAAATTAAAAGTTTTTGCAATATATTTAATAATTTTATCTGTGATACTTATAATTCTTTAAAAAATTGAAAGATTTTAAAAAAAATGTTAAAAAATAAAAAAAATTGACTAAAATGTGTGATTTTATTTTAAAAAAAATAAATTTTATGTTAAAATTTACTGAATATTCAAACAAGGAGAAGTTATGAAAATTGCAATAGTATCTGACAGCAATTCAGGTTTGGAAGAAGATTTACAAAAAAAATATGATATTCATATAATACCAATGCCCTTTATTGTTGACGGAAATGAGTATCACGAAAATAAAGATTTGACACAAAAAGAATTTTATAAATATCTGAAAGAAAACAAAGAGGTATCAACATCTCAACCTAGTGAATATGAAATAACAAGTGTTTGGGACGAACTATTAAAAGAATATGATGAAATAGTTCACATACCAATGTCATCTGCCTTATCTATGTCAACTGAATCCGCAAAAAAATATGCAGAGCGCTACAACGATAAAGTTCAAGTAGTAGATAACAAACGAATATCCATTACATTAAAGTCTTCACTAATTGAGGCAAGATATCTAGCAAACGAATCTAAAACCGCAAAAGAGATAAAGGAAATATTAGAAAAAAATTCTGGGCTGAATTCGATTTATATAATGGTACCTACCTTGAAATATTTAAAAAAAGGAGGTCGAATAACTCCAGCGACAGCGGCACTTGGAACGCTTTTAGGAATAAAGCCTGTACTGACTATTCAATGCGGAAAACTTGATACATTTGCAAAAGTGTTAAATGTAAAACAAGCAGAAACAAAGATGATTGCTCAAATCAAAAAAGAAATTGAAACAAGATTTTCAAAAGAATACAAAGAAAATAAATTGCATTTGGCTTTTGCTCATAGTGACAACGAAATTGAAATTGAACACTTCAAACAAATGGCAATCGAAGCACTACCTAAAATACCTATTTTTTCAATAGACCCTCTACCTCTTAGTATTGCCTGTCATATAGGAGCAAAATCTGTAGCAATTGCACTTGCAGTAAGTGATTATCCGCTTATTTAAGATAAACTTAAGATTTATGAAAAGCGTCAAAAATATTTTTGGCGACTTTTTTATTTAATCCCTTAACTGATTGTAATTCTTCAAGTGATGCAGACTGAATATTAGAAATCGTTTTAAAATAAGATATCAATAGTTGCCTTGTAGCAGGACCAACCCCACTTATTGCTTGTAATCCACCTTTATAAGTATTTTTATTTCTAAGACTCCTATTGTAGGTTATGGCAAATCTATGTGCTTCATCTCTTGCTAATTGAACTAACCTTAAAGCCTCATCACCGCGTTTTAAAAATATAGATTCAGTTTTATTTGGTATAAATATTTCATCAAGTCTTTTTGCAATGCTTATAACATCGTTTTTATAGTTAAATTTTTTCAAAATAGAAATAGCACTGTTTAATTGTCCTTTACCTCCGTCTAAAATTATTAAATCAGGCATTGAAGAAAAACTTTCATCATCACTAGATATCTTTTCAAATCTTCTTGTTAAAACTTCTTCCATTGCTTTAAAATCATCAATAAAATCAACATTTTTAATCCTGAATTTCCTATAGTGCGATTTTGCTTTGTTTCCATTTATTAAAACAGACATTGATGCAACAGTATCCACACCAAAAGTATTTGAAATATCATAACATTCAATTCTTTTTGGCAAAACTGATAAATTCAAATTATTTTTAAGTTTTTGTAAAGCACCTAGCGTTAAGTTTTCGTTTTTTAGATTTTCTTCAATATTCTTTTGAATGTGCAGTTTTGCATTATTTTTGCAAATATTCAATAAATTTAATTTAACACCCTTATTAGCGACTGTAATATTTGGTTTTACTTTATATTTGTTAAATATAAATTCTTTAAAAGCATCAATTCCTTCAAAAAAGTTAGAGACAATAATTTCATCACACAGATATGGATTAGATGAATAATATTGAGTTAAAAATTGGCTATATACTTCAGTTTCATTTATAAAATTTAATATATCAAAAGTCCTAACCCCCAACATTTTTCCACCGCGCACGACTATTAAGCACAAAGCACTTAAACTTCCAATAGTCTCAAATGCAAAAACATCATAATTTGCATCTGTTCTAAGTTGAGTTACAATTTTAGATTTTAACCTTTCTAAAACTTTCAACATATCTCTTAACTTTAATGCAGTTTCAAAATTTTCACTATTTGATGCTTTCATCATTTTTTCTTTTAAAATATCTTCGATGTTTTTAATATCACCATTTAAAAATTTTATTGCAGAATTTACAATTAAATTGTAATCAACTTCATTTATTTTGTTTTCACAAGGTGCTGAACAAAGTCCCATTTGATAGTACAAGCAAGCCTTTTTAGGCATAGATTTGCATTTTCTAAGCGGATAAGCATAATTTATAATTTCTAAAATGTCATCAGCCTTTAACCCCGCAAAAAAAGGACCAAAATATTTTCCATTACCCAACTTTCTTGAAATCTCAAATCTTGGAAATTTTTGTTTTAAATTAATCTTAATATAAGCATAACTTTTACTATCTTTTAAAAGGATATTGTAATGTGGCTGATATTTTTTTATAAGATTATTTTCTAACGCCAAAGCATCATATTCACTAGCAACAACAAAGTAGTCCAAATCTCTAACACTTTCAACCATATTTTTAACTTTTTGAATCTCTTGTTTTCTATGAAAATATTGCCATACTCTTTTCTTTAAATCTTTTGCTTTTCCTACATAAATAACGTGTCCATACTCATCTTTCATTAGATACACGCCTGGATCGTGAGGCAAAACTTTTAATTTATTTTCAAATTCTCTCATAACATAATTATATACAAATAAATTTTTGTAGTCAATTTTTAAAATTTAATTATCTGCATCATTATTGCTTACAAAAAAATTATAATTACCTGTAAACAATCACTTGCATTAAAATCAATATATTTTTATACAGTTCTTAAATTTATTTAAAAACATATAATATTTTGTGAAAAAATATAAAAAAATTCTAAATATTGTCATTTTTATAGTAATTTTTTTAATAATTCCTGTATTTTTTCTTTTTTCGTCAAAAAAAATATACATGTTGGACAACAAAAAAAAAGAATTACAAATATTTACTATTTATCATATTGAAACTTTTGAAGGTGGCGGAAAAAGTAGATTATCCTATTTAAACGAGATTGCAAGGGCATTTGAAAAAGAAAATAAAGGCATACTTATTATGACAAAAATGATATCACCCGATAAATTAGAAAAGACCTTAGAAAATGAACCAGCAGACATGATATCATTTGGTTATGGTGTAGGAGAAATAATATTGCCTTATTTAAATCCAATAAATTCCAATTATGGTGTTAATAATAATTTTATATATTCCTCTACTTTTAATAACAAATTTTATGCTATACCATACATATCTAGCGGATACATAATTGCAAAAAAAACAAATTCAAATAATTTAGATTATGTATATTCAAATAATACTCTTACAAGTTGCGAACCAATTTTAAAGAAATTATCTATACCAAAACTAGAAAGTACTTACACTCAATACGAAGCATACAAAGAATTTGTAAACTCACCAATTTCAAGTCTAATAGGTACGGGCAGAGATTTGTATAGATTAAAAAATTTATCTACAATAGGCAGATTAGATACAAGTTTTAATTACATAGATTATTATACTGATTTAATACAATATTTTGGAATTATAAAGACTAACGAAATCAGTTTAAACTTTTTAGAATTTCTATTAAAGAATGAAAATCAAATGACATTAAGCGAATATTCTTTATTTTCCACTAAACCACTTACATTATATTTTTCAAACGAATATAAGGAAATGGAAAGTGCAATAAAAAAATGTTTTGTACCCAATGTTTTCAAAAAGGAATAGTATGATAAAAGAATATAAAGATTTTCCATTAAATGAAATTTCAGTAATAGGCATAGGCGGAAAAGCAAAATCTTATTTTTACACTGGCTGCATAAAAGATATTATATCAAAATTAAATGAATTATATGATAAGAATTTAAAATACAAAATTATAGGAAATACATCTAACATATTATTTGACGATATGGGTTTTAATGGAAGTATAATCAAATTTACAAAGGAAAATGTTATAATAAAAAATGATTATATTATAATTTATTCAGGAGCAAGATTATCAAAAGCAAATCAAATTTTAAAAGAACAGAATTTAGGTGGACTTGAATATTTTGTATCTATTCCAGCCAATATTGGTGGTGCGATAGTAAATAATTTAAGCTGTTTCAACCACAGCATAAGTGACAACATTATAAGCGTTCGAGTCTATGATATCGATAATAAAAAAATTAAAATTTTAAAAAAAGAAAAATGCCAATTTAAATATAGAAATAGTCTTTTTAAAAATAAAAATTATCTTATTATATCTGTAAAATTCAAAAAAATCAAAAAATCAAAAGAAAGTATAATTAAATTAACAAAAAAGTATTTAAAATTAAAAAGTTCTACACAACCACTAAACGAAAAAAGTTTAGGTAGTGTATTTTTAAATGGCAAAAATTACCACTCCGCCAAGTTAATTGATAACTTGAATTTAAAAGGTTTCAAAATAGGTGGCGCTATGATTTCAAATCTTCATTCTAACTTTATTATAAATTTTAACAACGCTACAAGCAGTGATTACAAAAACTTGATTTCATACATTTATAATAAAGTTAAAAAAACATACAACATAGAATTACACCCTGAAATAGAATTTTTAGATTATTAAATTAAATAAATTATTTTTATTATATATTAATATATTAATGTATTTGACAAATTTCGTCATTTTGATTATATTTAATACATATCGATAATATGATATTTAAAAGGGAAAAATATGTTTTGTAAACAATGTGGACAAGAAGTCGCTGACGATGCAACATTTTGCGGTCATTGTGGTTGTAATTTAAAATCTACAGAAACCACTATACCAAATGAAATAGAATTAAACATCAGTCCAAAATCTCGACTAGTCGCCCTTCTACTTGCTTTTTTTGTTGGTGGGCTAGGAATTCACAACTTTTATTTGGGTAAAAAAAGTGTTGGTATTACACAGCTTATTTTAACAATAACAATAATTGGTGCTTTTGTAACATCTATTTGGGTTTTGGTAGATTTGATTATGATTATTGTTGGCTCTGCAAAAGATAATGATGGCAGATTAGTAAAAAAATGGTCGGAATAATAAATATTATAATATTAATTTGTAAGATTAATCATTTCTTTACAGAAATCAAGCAGAAAGATAATGTAATTTCAATATACATTATCTTTTTTTATTATGTAAATAAAAAATTAAGTTCTTTTCAGCAATAAAACATTAAAGATTTATTTATGGCAAAAAACAAAACTTAAACTTTTTTTCCATTATAAGATTAAACCACCTATGTTGCAAAATTTTTTCGTTTAATAAAATAAAAAATTAGAGCAATAAAATATATACATTTTAAAAATAGCTCTAATTATATATTAAGAATTTTAAAAATATACAGCGTTTCCTTTATCTAACACCGTTTCCAATTCATACAATAATGCCTCTCTAGGTTCAATAGTTAAATTTAACTTATAACTTTTATTATCGCTTGTATTTTTGACATACACTTCACTGAAGCCTTCATAAGTTTTTAATATATTTTTTACTGCATTATGCAAATTAATATCAGTAAGGTCATACTTCATACATAACTTTTTTTGTTTGACAGGTTTTAACACAATTTCTTCTTCAAGACTTTGTTGTTTATCTTCGCTACTTCCATCTAATAATTGTACACTATCAATCATAACGCTAGGCTTTTGACCAGTTCTGACAGAATATTTTCCTTTTATTTTTACAAGATTATCCTGAACTAATAAATCTTTATATTTTTCATAAACATTTGGAAAAGCAACCACTTCAACACTTCCGAATAAATCTTCTATAACGCCAAACGCCATTCGTTTTCCACTTTTTGATAAATGTAATTTTATCTGACTAATAGCACCACCACAAACTACAGCATCTCCATTTTTAAAACCTGAATCCACCATCAAATCATCTTGTTGATCATCATATGGGTCTTCAATCTCATCTTCTTCTAGCATTAGCATATTTGAGGTTAAAGTAAAATCTTTCATCGCATTTCTGTAATCATCTAAAGGGTGTCCTGACAAATAAATTCCTGCAATTTCTTTTTCGTATGCTAATTTTACTCTAGGTGTAAATTCTGGAATGTTTGGATAACTAAATCCACTGACATCTTCTTCTTTTATCAAACTGCCAAACATTGAGAATTGTCCACTGCTTTCATTTTTCTTTTTGCTCAATACCATTTCGACAGCTTTAGGATAACAACCCATCAAACAACTCCTAGTTTTTCCAAAACAATCGAACGCCCCTGATAAAATTAAACTTTCAAGACATCTTTTATTAAGTGCCATAGGATTTGCACGATTTACAAAATCCATAAAATCTTTAAATTCACCATATTTGTTACGTTCTTCAATTAATTCATCGATCACAGAAATGCCAACATTTCTAAGTCCGGCAAGACCAAATCTAATGCTTTTCCCATCAGTAGAAAAATATGTTACTGATTTATTTATATCTGGTGGCAATACTTCGATTTTCTTTTCCTTTGCATAAGCAATATAATTAGTTAGTTCATCAATTTTAGTTATTCGGTTGTTTAAGATAGAAGTTATAAACTCAACTAAATAATAGCATTTTAGATAAGCAGTTTGATAAGTTACTAACGAATATGCAGCAGCGTGCGATTTATTAAAGGCGTATGAAGCAAATGTTTCCATTTCTCCCCAAATTTTACTTGCAACTTCTTCACTGACACCTCTTTTTATTGCACCATCAATAGCACGGTTAATCTTTCCATTTGAATCAACAGTTTCAGGTTTACCATACAAAAAGACTTGTTTTTCTTTTTGCATTGCATCAATTTTTTTCTTACCCATCATACGACGAACATTGTCCGCTTGTCCTAAAGTATATCCTGCTAAATCTTGAACAATTTTCATAACTTGTTCTTGATAAACAATACAACCATAAGTAACATTTAATATAGGCTCTAAAAGTGGGTGGTCATATTTAGTATCTTCAGGGTGATGTTTGTTGTGAACATATCTTGGAATCGAATCCATTGGTCCAGGTCTATATAGCGACACAGCGGCAATAATATCTTCCAAAAGTGTTGGTTGCAGTTCTTTCATAAATTTTTGAAAGCCCGCACTTTCAATTTGGAATATCCCTTTAGTATCCCCTGACGAGATTAATTTATATACATTTGGGTCATCATAAGTATTGTTATCAAAATCTATGTCAACGTTATGATTTTCTTTTACATACTTCATGCATTCCTTAATATCGGTTAAGTTTCTTAGTCCCAAAAAGTCCATTTTTAAATGACCTAAATGTTCAATTTGTACCATATTGTATTGAGTTGTTATATCTTCTCCATTTCTAGAAAGTGGAATATATTTATCTAGGACATCAGCACCAATAACAACACCACAAGCGTGAGTTGAACACTGTCTTGGACTATCTTCAATTTTCATTGCAATATCCACAACTCGTTTTATATCGGGATTTGTATTATACATTTCTACAAGTTCTGGTACTGTAAAATCTTTACCAAAATCTTTTGAACCTTCTTTAGGGTGATAAAAACCAAAAACTTTAGGCAAAACAGGTTTTTTAAGTGTAGGAATCAATTTCGTAACATTATCAAGAACTGAATAAGGTACTCTTAATACTCTACCTACATCTTTTATAGCATTTTTCGCAGCCATTGTGCCAAATGTTACAATTTTTACAACTCTGTCTTCGCCATATTTTCGTTTAACATATTCAATAACTTCCTGTCTTCTGCTATCTTCAAAGTCAACATCAAAATCTGGTGCCGACACTCTTTCTGTATTCAAAAACCTTTCAAAGAACAAATCGTATTTTAAAGGGTCAATATTTGTAATACCTATCGCATAAGCCACAATAGAACCAGCACCGGAACCTCTACCTGGCCCTACTGAAATTCCCATTTCTCTGGCGGCGTTGATATAATCCCAAACTATTAGGAAATATTCAATATATCCTTGCTTTTGAATTACACCAAATTCCATTTCAAATCTATCAAGAACGGTTTTTGTTAGTTCTTTGTATTTTTTCTTAAGCCCGTCCATTGCTAGTTTTCTTAAATATTCTGCTGGAGTGTAACCTTCTGGCGGTTGATATTTAGGATAAAGATAATGTCCATACTCAAATTTAACATTACACTTGTCAGCGATTTCTAAAGTTGTATCAAGCGCTTCAATATCATTAGGGAAAACTTGTTCCATTTCTTCCCTTGTTTTAAAATAAAACTCGTCATTTGGAAATTTTAACCTATCAGTGTCATCAATAGTCTTTTGCATTTGCACACACATCAATACATCTTGCGCCTGAGAATCTTCTCTTTCAATATAATGGCAGTCATTAGTAGCAACCGTTTTGATATTATATTTTTTTGAATATTCTCTTAATTTTTCATTTACAATTAATTGTTCTTCCAAATGATGATTTTGTAGTTCTAAATAATAATCGTCTTGAAAAAGATTTTTAAACCAGTTCACTAACTCTTCCGCTTTGTCTAATTCGTTTGACAAAATCAGTTGTGGCAATTCACCTGCTACACAAGCCGATAAGCAAATCAAGCCTTCGTGATATTTTTCAAGAGTCTTTCTATCTATTCTAGGTTTATAATAATACCCATCTTTAAATGCAATAGAATTAAGTTTACAAAGATTTTTATACCCTTGTTCATTTTTTGCAAGTAAAATTAAATGATTTAATTTTTGTTTCCCAACTTTTTCAGTTAAATCTTTTGTTGTATAAAACTCGCAACCAATTATAGCTTTTATCCCATTTGCAACACATTCATCATAAAAAGTGATTGCACCATACATATTTCCATGGTCAGTAATTGCCACTGCAGGCATATTGCAATCTTTACACTTTTTTACTAATTTATCTATCCTTGCTGCACCGTCCAAAAGACTATATTCAGTATGCACATGCAAATGAACAAAACTCATAATTTCACCTTTAGGTTATTATATTTAAAATGTCTAATATTGTCAAGTTAAAGTTAAAATTAAAGCATAAATTATATCATAAGTTTACATAAAAAAATATTATCTATTCTTAATTAGACAAATCAATATAGATAATATTTATATTGCCAATATTTTATATATTTGATTAAATGAGTTTAAGATAGATTTAATTCTCGATAGATAAAAATTTATCAATACAATAAATTAAATTTTAGAAAATTAGACTCTATAAGGAATATTTTAACTTTCTACCTTTATAAACTCACCTAACAATTTCTATAACTTTTTTAAAATCACTTAATATTTTTATAAAGATTAATAATTTTATCTAATTTATATTTAATACCTGCTGGTGAAATCTTTTTAGAATGTAATTGACATAGTTCCCTTAATGTAGCATTAGGATTTGAAAGTCTTAAAAGTGCAATTTCTTTGCTATCTTCATCTAATAATTCAAATTCTGGTAAATCTTTAATTGCATCTATTGCTTCCAATTGTTTAATGCTAGAAGTAACGCTTTTTTGTATATTTGATTTCATACAATTAAATTTTCTGTTTGTATCATTTTTGGTTTGTCTAATTATTAAATTATTTTCTATATCAAGAGCGATTTTCGATAGTCCAATTTTAACTAGAATATCATATATGTTTTCAACCCCACTTGAATACAAATAAAACTGACCAAATCTTTCTCGTTTTTTAAGAAATATATTTATTTTTGATAAAATGTTTTCAAAATTTAATCTTTTGTCTTCCGTTTTAAAACAAAATTCCAATAAATAACCTTTAGAATTTTCTTCAAACTTGTCACTATAAATTAAATCTCCATTTAATAAAAGATTAGTTTTTATTTGAGTAATTAAACAACAATCATTTCCCAACGAACTAGAAGGCAAATTATCATTTTCTAAATTAAATTCATTGTTAAGAAAATGAAAATTTATATTTTTAATCACTATATCATCATTTTCTAAAACAACAATTATATTTGGGAAAAAGTTTTCTATAACTTTTTTAAATTTAGAAAATAAAGGCTTTAAATTTTCAAGCCTCAAATCATTTCCATCAATTTTAGCAGTGTTAAACAACACTGTATGAATAAAACTATAAGCACAACAATTAGTCTCTTTAATAGAATCCAATATATAATCAAAGACCTTTTTAAGCATTTGATTTAGACTTTCTCCTTTCTTTTTTAAAAGTAGGAATTTTATTATAATTTACAACCATATCTTCTGGGATTTTTAATTTCAACATCGTTTTAAGTCCCAAAGAACACTCACCAACTCTTTCGGCAGTGTGTGCATCAGAATCAATGATAAATTTAACACCTTCTTCCATACAAATTTTGATTTCTTTTTCTGACATTCCAAGATTTTTACTATTTAGTTCGATATATGTATTAGTTTCTTTTGCAACTCTAGCAACTGTCCTAACATCAACTTTTAAGCCTCTACCCAAATGCGTAATAACATCAATATCATACTTTCTCATCGCTTGAACATAGGCATTTGTGTTTTTCTTTATTTGCCTTTTTGTATTAAAATGAATTTTATTACCTATTAAATTTTTAACGTGAAATGATAACCAGCCAAATTTTTTCTTTGGTTTTGCAAATTGATGATAACCACATAAAATAATATCAAATTTATCATAATCTTCAGGCAATATATCAACATCACCATCATAAGAAATTAAATTTGCTTCAACCCCTAATAACACATCAATGGGTGCTCTATCTTCAGCCTCTTCAATTTCTTTTCGCATTGAAACAATATCTTCTCGCTTCATAGCATATAAAGCGTGCGAAAAACCATGGTCTGTTATCGCAACCTGTCGTAAACCTTTATTAATAGCCGATTGAACATTCTCAGCGATAGTTCCCTTTCCGTGACTATAGGGTGTATGTGTATGATAATCGCCAAATAATGCCATAATTCTCCTTTATATTTATATAAAAAATAAAACAAAAAAATTTATAAAATAATATAATATATATTATACACATTGAAAAATATTATGTCAAACTAGTACTTATATAAATTAAACAATTTTAATTAGCGCGCTTGATGAATATTTGCTTATCCTATCATAAATAGTTAATACTACTTTGCCAACATCTAACTTTTTTACATAAACGCAATTGAAATCAATTTCAATCACTTCAATAATTCCTTCTATGGAAACATATGCTCTAAGATTGTGATAATCTAGATTGTTTAAAGTAAATTTGATAATTGAGAACTTGTCATCATATTTCAACTCTACGATATTATTTTCAAAAATAACTGAAGTAAAATCATTTTCTTCAACACTTATTATCATAGAATCTGTCACAAGTTTGTCATCAACTAAAATGCTTGCAGTAAATTTAAAATTTCCAACCTTAAAGCATGTTAAATAAGACTCGCATAAAAATAAAGTATCGTAACTAGTAAAGCGAATTTCATTAACATCAATTTCGTCGCTGATATAATTTGTAATATCAAAAGTTTGACCTAATTTTACATTAATATTTGCTTCAGTAAAAATTACAATCTCCGAGTCATCTGAAACATTTTTATCTACAACATTTAATGTAAAACTATCAGAGATATAATTTTTTGAACTAGATTTTGCAATAACAGAGATATTATAAACGCCGACAACATCAGAATAAATTAAGTTTTTATAAATTTTAACATTGCTGTCATCACATTTAAAACTGCTAGTTGCAGAATAATCTGAAGGAGTTATTAAAAAATCATCTTTAGTGATTTCTAAACAATCGCCCGCATGCATAGTAAAACTTTCTTTACGCATCTTAATGCTATCTGCATAAACAACCAAATCTTTGTCAGGATTAAACAAAACTAAAAAATATATACAGAATATTAATAAAACTGTAGAAACTATAATATTTATAATTGTTTTAATACCCTTAGACATACTCATTTTCGACAAAATTGTAACACAAATTTACAAATTGTCAATATTTTTTTATAAAGTTATAAAAATCGTTTGACACACAATTTAAATATTTGTTATAATAATTAATTTTCCGAAAACAAAAACGCATAAATAAATAATATAAAACTTTTTATTGACATATAAAATGATATGTTATATAATGTGAGTGCATAAAATGTAAAAAATTTTAAATATCAATGTATTAAAACAAATAAAATAATACAAATCAATAATTTATAATAAGATAAATAAACAGAATAAATTAAAGTTTAAGATTATTTTAGGGTAAATGGTATTCATGTAGCGTAAGCCCCGTTTTAAAAATTTAAAATAACTAAATTAAAATGTACTACAAATTCATATTTAAATTTTTAAAAAGTGTGTAACACGCCCCGCCCAGCAAGGCGTTAAACTACTTTGAAATCTAATATGCGAGTGTGGCGAAATGGCAGACGCGCACGTTTAAGGGGCGTGTTCGAAAGAGTATGGGTTCAACTCCCATCACTCGCACCAGAAAAAAACAACCGGGCTGGTTGTTTTTTTATAAATTCTAAAATCTTAGATAATGACTTTACGCAAGTTTATAATTATACTTCAAAATATTTTATCTATATTTTTAAATAAATCATAATAAATCTTAAAAAAATTTTTAATTAAATTTAATAAAATTATAATTATAGATAGAATTTATTTTATAAGTTTTATTTTTTTTACATTTATTAATTGCAACATTAAGAAGATATTTTTTAATGAATACAATAAAAATTTTTTTATATAATAAACAATATGATTAACAAATACATGATTTTATATAGGTGTTATTTACTTATTGATTATAAAGTTTGGTATTTTCAATCTTTAAGCGTTCGCTTTCTTCAATTAATAACTCTAAATCTTTTTTCATTTTTTCTATCTCTTGCATTAGTCTTAATTCATTAGAATTATAAAAAATCTCTTCACCAATATCTTCACTTATTTTTTTATTTGCATAGCGTAATCTTCTTTGTTTTTCTTTTATTTTACTATTCAATCTGAAGATTTGTTTTTCCAACTCATTTAAATGAATAATATTATTATCAATCTTATCTTGTATTTTTTTATATTTTAATTTGATTATATTTTGATATAAAATGTTAATACTTTGAATTTTATTATTTAATAAATTTATTACTTGCATAATTTCTTTGTGAATTGTTGAATAGATTTCAAATTCTTGACTTAATTCATTTTTGCATTCAGGCGTATTATCTATAGATTCCAATTCATTCTGCGTTAAAATTAAAGAATTTTGATAATCATTTGCAATCATATTCAAACCTGTTACAAGACTCGAAATTCCTTCTCTTAATCTTGTAATATAATTTATATTTATATTTGCATGTGATCGATTAAATATTGCTGTAATAAATTCAATTTGACTCAAAAACTCAAATTTTTTATCGTTTAATAAATTTTGAACATAATTTTGATCATCATAATTTTCAGAAAAACATATTGTTCCTATAAGAGTATCTTTAAATTGTGAATTTTCTGAAACCCATTTAGAATTGGATATAAAACGACTTTTTTTCAAGAGCAATAAAAGCGTATTTAATTCGTAAAAAACTTTACTATAACAAATTGCTAGTTTTTCAATATCTTTTTTATTTATTTCTTTATTATAATTATACTCGTTATCTAATAATTCCATTTTATCTCCTATAACTTTAAAGATTTTAACATTAAAAAGAAAATTGTCAATACAAAAAAATAAAATCCTAAATGTAAATAACATTAAGGATTATTTTAATTGATCTTTATTTGTGTTTTCTGGATTTTTCAATGTTTCGGCAAGTGAAGTTAATACTCCTGCGATATTTTGCAAATCACTTGGAACAATTATTTTGGTACTCTGACCATTTGCCATTACTTTCAAAGCATCAAAGCCTTGCAATGTCAAATAGCTTGCATCAGGTTTTGCCTTAATTATACGCTCTATCGCCTCTGCTTGACCTTCTGCCTCTGTGATTAAAGCCATTTTCTTTGCCTCTGCACGCAAGATTTCCGCTTCTTTTTCGCCCTCTGCAACTAAAATGTTTGCTTTTTTCTCGCCTTCTGCTCGTAAAATCTGCTCACGCCTTTCCCTTTCTGCTCGCATTTGTTTTTCCATTGCTTCTTGAATATCTTTTGGTGGCAGAATGTTTTTCAACTCTACACGATTAACTTTAATTCCCCAAGGGTCTGTTGCTTCATCTAGAATTATTCTCATTTTATTATTAACAGTATCTCTAGATGTTAAAGTTTCATCAAGTTCGAGTTCTCCAACAATATTTCTTAAAGTTGTAGCAGTCAAATTCTCTATTGCACGCATAGGATTTTCTACCCCGTATGAAAATGCTTTTGGGTCAGTAATTTGATAGTAAACAACAGTATCGATTTTCATAGTAACATTGTCTTTTGTAATAACATCTTGCGGTTCAAAATCTGCCACATGTTCTTTTAATGAAATTTTAGGGCCGGTTCTTTCAATAAAAGGAATGATGACATGTATGCCAGTATTTAACACCCTATTAAATTTCCCCAATCTTTCCACAACAATAGCTGTTGATTGTCTAACAAGCCTTATGCCTGCAATAATAAGAGCCATGATAATTGCTAGTATAACTAAAACTACAATCCAAACACCTGTCATATTTCCTCCTAACTTTTAATTTCCTTTTTTTCAACTGATAATTTTACTATTAATTTATTTCCATCAATTGATACAACTTCATAAGTTTTACCTATTTCAAGTTTTTCATCATCGCTTGACACCACGCGCCAATCAATACCATTAATTTTGTGATATACATAACCGCCGTCTTCGATTTTATCTATTTCAAATTTTTTACCAATATATGTATCAACATTACTTTTCAAATCTGATTTTTTTAAGAGTTTAATAAAGAATTTTCTAGTAAAAATCAACATTAAAACAGATACAATTATAAATATAGAAAATTCTAAAATTAATGAATTAGATAAACTTGCAGCAATTATAGCACCAATTGCCCCAAACGCAAACCACAAAGATACTAGTTCTACAGTCATTGCCTCAACTACAATTGCAACGATTAAAACAGCAAACCAAACCCAAACATCAACTCCGCCCATTTTTCCTCCTAATAATTAATATAAGATTATCATTTTAAATGTGCAAAGTCAATAAAATATTCTAATCAAGTTTACAAATTAATTTAGTTGTGTTATACTCCGATAAATAAATATATTCAATAGAATCATTATAAAAAGGGAAATATGACAAAAATAAGATATGAATATTCAGTTGAAGATAATTTAAGCGGAAGTGAATTTTCAGTAAAGGCTACAAAAGGCAAAAAAGAAAAAATAATGCCTATAATTTTATTAATAGGTTTGATTTTATCTGTTGCATTATTAATAGTTGACATTGTTTCAAAGAACTCAGTTGTATTAGATATAATATTTATAGTTATATTTATTGCAATTTTTACATTTGAAAAAATTTTTCCTAAAATAATGAAACATAGACAAAAGAAATATTTTTACAAACAAAATTTAGACAAAATAAAGATATGTGAAATTATAATTGATAACGCAAAATTAACAGAAATATTTTACTCAAATGAATTTGAATTGTTAGGGAAAAATGAATATAAATTTGCAAATTTATCATCAATAGGAGAAGATAGTAAAAGAATTTACGCATTGTTTGACAATTCTTATATGGTCGTTATCAACAAAACAACCTTAAATGAATTAGATATTTCAAATATAAGAAATAGATTAAAGTTGGCTGTAAAACAAAACTCTAACAAGCAATAAGATTAAAATAAGATTTAAAAATTACTTCTTTTGGAGTAATTTTTTTTGTTGATGAAAAAAAATACCTAAACTTAGCAGAAGTTAAAATTGACGCCTTAATCATACTGTTAATATTTTTGATTATATTTTCTTTATCCACCTTTTCTTCTAAAGAAATTTTTTTGTAAATATAATCTAATTTATTGTTATGATTTTTTAATAGTTCCAAAATAATGAGCGAAAAAAAATAATAACCTTTATATCCCTTCATAAAACCAAAACTATTCAACTTTTTATCAATACTCAACCAATATTCATTATTAAAATAAAGTTTGCACTGATTGAGTTTATCAATACTAACAACAATTTTAAGAACTTTTGAATTTTTTAAAGATGAAATCATAAAATCTTTTCTAACAATTAACATATCGCAAATATTATGTTCTAAAAATGTTTCCAATAAAACAATATCATTAAATTTAAACAAATTAAACGCACATTTAAACTCTTTTAAACTACATTCATCAAAATCATCAATATTATAAATTACAAAATTTTTAACTTTGCACATTGTAACCTCACGCATCGACAATATAACAATGAAAAATATATAATTCAATACCATTTCGAGATTATTTTACAAAATTATAATAAAAAAATAGAACAAATGTTTAATAATAATTGTTCTATTTATTTGATTGTCGAAAACACTTTTCAATGATAGCATTAATATTATTTGCTATTTCTTCATTAAGTGCAAAGACGGTTATACTAACAGTTTTTAGTTTTCTTGTAAGTTTTACACCACCAGCTTCTGATAAAATTAAATCTCCAGGAGCATAATCCCAAATGTTAGGATTTAATGTTATATTAACATCTGTATAACCATATAAAATTCCTGTAATTTCAACGCCTGATGACCCTACACTTCTAATTTTTGCTCCTGCATTAATTAATCCCTGCATTAAAGCAATATATAATTGAAAATTTTTTATAGGATAAGTTGGCATATTAATTAAACAAGTATCTAATGGTTTATGTAAATTCAATATGATTTTTTTGTTATTTATATAAGCCCCTTGCCCTTTTACTGCGTGAATTGTTTTATTAAATTCAGGCAAATACACTACGCTTGCCTTAATTTCACCCTCATCATAGAAAGCCATCTGAATACACCAGTTAGGGTTACCAGACATATAGTTTAAAGTCCCGTCTATCGGGTCAATAATCCATATTCTATTTTTTAATTTTTCCAAAGGACTAGATTCTTCACTTAAGATTCTGTCTGATGGAAATTTCTTTTTAATTTCTCTTATTAAATATGCTTCAACAATTAAATCTTTATCAGTAACATAATCGTGCTTTGATTTTTTAGTAACACTCGTCGCACCTTTTTTTGCAATTACACCACATTTTTTTATGGTTTTTAGCATAAAACTTAATTCTCTTTCGTACATAACCCCTCTATTTAATCTTAACATTATAACATATTAAAAATTAATTTCAAAATATTTTAAAATAAAAAAACTGTTATAAAACTAACAGTTTTAGGTTTTGCTTTATTTATGCTTTTATTTTTAAAATTTTCATTTCTACAACACCTGCAGGAGTATTAATGCTAGCAATTTCGCCAACTTTTTTACCAAGCAATCCGGCACCTACAGGACTAATATTACTAATTAAACCATTCATAGGGTCACTTTCAGTATCACCTACAATTCTATAAGTAAATTCTTTATTTACTTTCATATTTAAAATAGTAACTGAACAGCCAACATTCACTTTTGAAGTATTAATCTTTTTTGTATCAATGATAGAAACATTTTTAATCTTTTCTTCCAATTCTTCAATTTCAGTTTCCACCGCCACTGCTTCAGCACGGGCAATATCATATTCACTATTTTCAGACAAATCACCATAACTTCTTGCTTCAGCTATTTTATCAGCGACTTCTTTTCGTCTAGTTTCTTTCAAATAAGCAAGTCTGGTTTTGCAGTCTTCCAATCCTTTTGCTGTCATAAAAACTTTTTCTTCCATAATACCTCCACTACATAACATCAACAAAAAAAGCAATATCAAAGAATAATTGCCCTTTCATTAATATATGCTATAATATCATTTTAATCACACAATGTCAATAATTTGTTACATTATTTTAAAGATTTTTGTATATCGAGAACTACAATTTTACCTTCAACATAGCCTAAAGCAAAATTTGATTTATTTTTAGACATAAACTCTACAGACAATCTTCCAAGTTCACTTCCATACCATCTGTCAAAAGCAGAAGGTCTGCCGCCTCTTTGAATGTAGCCCAATCTGTGAGGCTTATAAATATATTTTGTATTAGTTTCCAAAAATTCTTTACAATAATCCAAATCTACAGTGTTTTCCATAAGCAAAATTAAGAAATTTTGAGGCTTTTTTGTTTTAATTTTATTTGCCACTATTTGCAAATCTTCTTTAGCCTTGACGACAAGTTTTGTTTGAAGGCAAACAGATGAAATATCAGTTAGATCAGAACAATGTCTGCCCATAATTTCCACTATTGCACCATACCCAAAACTTTTTGTACAATCTGAAATATTTTCAATAGCATTTACTATATTGTTTAAAGCAGTATCAAAACCTAAAGTTCTGTCCATATTTAAATCGTTGTCAATTGTTGCTGGCAAACAAATGCAGGATATTCCATAATTTTGTAATTCCAAACTTGCTTTAAAACTGCCGTTACCTCCTAAAATGATTAAATGTTCTATACCTAAATTTTTTAAATTTTTTGCTGACTTTTTTACATACTTATCTTCATAAAATCTTTTAGAGCGCGCTGATTTTAAAATAGTCCCACCTAAATTTTCTCGCCCTATAATATCAATTTCATTCAATGGATAAATTTTATTATCAATTAATCCATCAAATCCGCCTATAACTTTAAAAATTTCTATTTTTTTTGTTTTCGCGGTCTGATACGCTGATAAAATGCAAGCATTCATTCCCTGACAATCGCCACCGCTAGTCAAAATTGCTATTTTCATACTCCCCCTCATTCTTTTACAACTTCCAACAACAATTTATCAAAATCTATTTTTTCAACAAAGTCGCCATTGCTAAAATGACTAATTCCAAATTTTTTTAAATCATACAAGTGCTTCATTAATATTACAGGAGTTGGAATATCTAAACTTTCACATATTGTTTTTACAATTTGATAAAATGTAACTTCACGCTCGTCAAACTGAATAATGTTTTGTTTAATAATTTTTTCTTTTGAAGTAATTCTACAACATATCTTTAACATTCTTACTCCTTTTTAATATTTTAAACATATTCTACAAAAAAATCAATCTCTTTTAAAGCATTTAATTTGACAAACAATTTTAATTTAATTAAACTAATTATTATGGAAACACCAAGCATATCAGTAAAATATGTTGAGGACTACGCAATAGATAATGTGCGTAGTAGTGTTTTGTCTGCAATAAATGAACTAGGTGGCATCAAAAAGTTTGTAAAACCTAGTGATAGAGTTGTTATAAAAGCAAATTTATGTGGGGCATATTCTCCCGATAAAGCAATTACAACTCACCCCAATGTAATTAGAGCTGTAGTTGAACCTATACTAAAAATTGGTGCAAAGTGCACACTTGTTGATAGTTCCATTGTATCTTATAATGATAATAAAATAGATAAAGTATATGAAGTAACAGGGATGTTCGATTTAGCATTATCTACTAATATAAAATTAAACAAAAATTTTAATTTCAAAACAATTAATTTTGATGGCAAACAAACAAAATCTCTAAATATTTTATCTGTAATTGAAGATGCAACGGTAATTATAAATGTATCAAAATTAAAAACAAGCATATACACAGGAATAACTGGCTGTGTTGAAAATTTGATGGGTTGTGTACCTTATCCACACCAAAAACAAATAAAAAGTTTATATCCAGACCTTAATAGATACACAAATTATTTAATTGATTTAGAAGAATATTTACATAATAAAATAAGATTAAATTTAGTAGATGCAATAGTAGGTATGGAAGGCGAGGGTCCAATTAATGGTACACCTAGAATATTAAATAGAATAATCTTAGGGATTGACCCATATTTAACTGACCTTATGAGTTTATCATTAATAGGATATCCAATTGTAAAAATGCCTTTAATAGTCGCATCTGCAAAGCGAAATAAATTTCCATTTTATACAAATCTTATTGAAGATATAAAAACAGCTACAAATGAAAAATTTGAAAATATGAATATTGTACAAACAAATTATAATATTATAGAAAAATTTTCAAAATTAAGTGAAGTTGTTGCTCCAGCCACCAAAGATTTTAATATAGTAAAAGTGAATTCTGATACTAAAACAAATTCAATGAATAAAATATCTTCTAAAATTTATAATTCAACGCATAATTGTATTCCTAAAATCAATAAAAGTCATTGTCGAGGCTGTTCAATATGCTATAACATTTGCCCTACTCACGCAATAACAATTCAACGCGATGAAAAAGATGAATTATATGCAAACATTGATTATTCAAAATGTATATATTGTTATAAATGTGTACAGGCTTGTTGTTATAATGTAATAACAGCACATCAACCTTTTGGCTATAAAAAGATATATAAAAAACAAGAAAAATAATATAAGTAAAAAAATTAAAAATTTAATTTATATCATTAATAATTATAATAAATTTGTTAAAAATCAAAAAAATATTATAAATTTATACAAAAATTAATAAATTTTACAAATATTTGTATAATTATAATATTAATTTTATAAAATTTAATTTATTATCTTTTAATATTAAAAATTGTTAAAATCATTAATAAAAGAATTTATTAATTAAATTTATTTAATTGACATAACTATTGCAAATTAAATAAAATCAAATTTTCGTTTCAATAAAAATAATTTGTGTCAATAATTTTGATGATTTTATTATTATTAATATAAAATTAATTAAAAATTTTTATAAATTTTTAGTTTGTTGTTTGCATTTTATGTATAAAAATAAATTATAATTTACAAAAAAACAGCATAAATAAACAATTAAATGTTATTCATTATAAATGGCAAACCATAAAGGCACCAATTAAAATGTATAACCTTTACTATATTTTTTTTAAAATGAATACATAAAGGAACTCTACACATTAAGTAAAGTTCCTTTTATTTTTTTTATTTCAAAATGTTTTCACTCTATAATATTTTTTAATTAATATTTATTTTTTTTAATTAATATTTATTTTTTTTAATTAATATTTATTTTTTTTAATTAATATTTATTTTTTTTAATATTTTTTTGTGATTTTTATTATTTATTTTATTTTTTTTCTGAATTTTTCAGAAATTTTAAACATTTTAAAATATTTATTTATGCTATCTTAATTTAATATGAACTTCCCTTAATTGCTGTTCTGTTACAACACTAGGAGCCCCCATTAATAAATCTTGTGCTTTAACACTCATAGGGAATGGTATTACATCACGAATGTTAGATGAATTTGTTAATATCATCATTAACCTTTCAAGTCCAGGTGCAATTCCGCAATGAGGTGGAACCCCAAACTTAAATGCTGTTATTAATGCTTTAAAGTTTTTATCTACTAATTCTTTTGAATATCCAACCATTTCAAATGCTTTGTAAAGACATTCTACTGAAATATTTCTTTCTGCACCAGATGCTGCTTCGTATCCATTTATAACCAAATCATATTGTTCAGCAATAATATCAATCGGATTTTGATTGTTTAACGCTTCAATACCACCTCTTATTTTAGAAAAAGGATTATGCCCAAAATCTAGTTTATTAGTTTCTTCATTTAATTCAAAGAAAGGGAAATCTACTATCCAACACAATTTGAAATCATTGTAATCTATCAAATTCAAATCTTTCGCAACCCTGGTTCTCAAAAGATTAGACAATTTATCACACATTACAGGTTCATCTGCAATTACAAATATATCATCTCCAACATTAGCATTAGTTAGTTTTTTAAGTTGTTCTGCTTCTTCTAAAGATATAAACTTCATAATAGGACCTTTTAGTGTTCCGTCATCTAATACCCTAACCCAAGCAAGACCTTTTGCTCCAACTGACAACATATAATTAGTTAAGTTATCATAAAAACTTCTTGCAATTTTAGATGTATTTATTGAAAAACCTTTTACTCTATTCCCTTTAAATGCTTTAAAATCAGTGTTTTCAAATGTCTTTGTCAAATCTACAAATTTAATAGGATTTCTTAAATCAGGCTTATCTGTCCCATAGAAAGTCATAGCATCTTTATAAGTTATTCTTTCAAAATGTTTAGGTAAAGATACTTTTGCAAACTTTTCAAATATTTGTCCCATAACATCTTCAATTAAACTAAAAACTTCTTCTTTATCGCAATAACTCATTTCAATATCTAATTGATAAAATTCGCCAGGTGTTCTGTCCGCCCTACCGTCTTCATCTCTAAAACAAGGAGCTATTTGAAAATATTTATCAACATTTGAACACATTAATAATTGTTTGAACTGTTGCGGTGCTTGAGGTAAAGCGTAAAACATTCCTTTATGCACACGACTAGGAACAAGATAATCTCTTGCTCCTTCTGGACTAGATGCAGAAAGTATTGGAGTTTGAACCTCCAAAAAATTTTTCGCTTGCATAATTTTTCTAATGTCAAAAAGTAAGTCATTTCTAAACTTCAACATATTTTGCCATTTTGGTCCTCTGAGTTCCAAATAACGATATTTAAGTCTTACATCTTCAGAAACATTATCGCACTCAGAAATTTCAAAAGGAAGAACTGATGCTTTTGATAAAATTTTCATATCTTCAACTAAAAGTTCAACTTTACCACTTTTTAATTTTAAATTATACGAAGAACTATCTCTTGCAATAATTTTTCCTGAAACTTGAATAACACTTTCCCTGCTAACGCTATCTGAAGCAGAAATTTTTTGCAAATTTAATTGAACAACACCATAGTGGTCCCTTAAATCGAAAAATTTAATACCACCATGGTCTCTTATATTTTGAACAAATCCGCATAAAGTTGTAGATTTACCTACCATACTTTCATCAATTTGGTCGCAAGTATTTTTTCTGTAATACATATTATTCTCCTAACTTCTTTTTAATTGTTTCCATAACAAATTGAGCATTTGCTTTTCCTTTTGTTTGCCTCATAACAAGCCCCACCAAAAAGTTTAACACTTTACTATCTGATGATTGCAAATACTGATTTATGACATTAGGATTGCCACTTATTACTTCTTCAATGACTTTCAAAATATCATCATTTGAAATATCAACAATTATATTCATATTTTTTGCAGTTGTTTCTGCATTTAAATCGTTTCCCCAAACTTTCGACAATAAGTCCTTTGCTGACAATCTCTGAATTTTACCATTATCAACAGCCTGCATTATATAAAGCAAATTCTCGTCACTTATTTTTATACTTTTATCATCATTATCTTTTATTCTTGCCATTACTTCAGTTGTCAACCAATTTGAAACAACTTTTGGTTTGTTGAACTTTGTAATAAGTCTTGTAAACATCTTACATATATCAATATTTGAAATAATAACATCAGCATCATACTCGCTAAGTAAATATTCTTTAGTAAACTTTTCCTTTAACTCATGTGGAAGTGGTGGCATATTTTTTGATATTTTTTCAACAAGTGAATTAGGGATTTTCACAACTGGCAAATCGGGGTCTTGAAAATATCTGTAATCTTCGCTATTTTCTTTTGTTCTTAATACAAAATTTTCACCCTTTTCATCATCCCATTTTAATGTGGCTTGAACAACTTGTTTGCCTTCATCTAACAATTCTTTTTGCCTTTCAATTTCATAATTGATAGCTCGCTGAATAGATTTAAAGCCCATTATGTTTTTCATTTCTGTTCTAGTCCCAAATTTTTCGCTTCCTTTAGGCTTTAAACTAATATTTACATCGGCACGCATTCCACCTTCTTCTATAAGGCATTTTGCAATTCCAGAATAAATGTAAAGACCGCGTAAAGTTGTTAAAAATTCAATACATTCATCAGCACTAGATAAATCTGGTTCAGTAACTAATTCTATTAAAGGTACTCCACCCCTATTGTAATCAACTAAAGTGTTTGACCCTTCGTGTATAAGTTTACCAGCATCTTCTTCTAGATGAATACGGTTAATTCTAATTGTTTTGCCATTTTTAAGATTTATATGTCCATTTATGCAGATAGGTTTTTCTAATTGACTGATTTGGTATGCTTTTGAAAGGTCAGGATAAAAATAATTTTTTCTTTCAAAAATTGCAACATCGTTAATTTTACAATTAGTTGCCAACCCCGCAATAATCGTATATTCAAAAGCCTGTTTATTCAATATAGGCAAAGCCCCTGGAAGACCGACGCAAATAGGACAAATATTTGTGTTAGGTTTGTCCCCATAACTATTTGCACACGAACAAAAACACTTAGATTTTGTATCTAATTCAGCGTGTACTTCTAGACCAATTACAACATCATACTGCATATAATTTCCTTTTTAATTATATTTTTTGTCAAAAATTTATAAATTTTTTAAAAAATTATTGAAAAAATACTGTTTTTTTTAATTTTTTGCCAATTTTTCAACAATTTCAGATATTTTAAATAATTTATTCTCTTCAAAATAATTCGCTATAAATTGCATACCAAATGGCATATTGTGTTCACCCTTCATATATGGTACAGAAATTGCTGGAAGTGAGGTTATATTTGCTGACACTGTAAAAATGTCTTCTCTATAACTATCTATAGGATTAGTTTTTTCTCCCAACTTGTACGCTTCCCCTTTTGTCGTTGGTAATAAGATAAGGTCAACATTTTTTAAAGCAGATTTGAATTCGTTTTTTAATTCATTTTGTAAACTTTTAGCCTTTTTGTAGTAGGCGTCATAATAACCGCTTGATAAAACATAATTCCCCAGCATAATTCTACGCTTTACTTCTTCGCCGAATCCTTCACTTCTAGACTTTAAATAAACTTCTTCTAATGATTTAGAATCTTTACTTCTATAAGTGTATTTCACACCATCAAATCTTGCCAAATTAGAAGTGGCCTCTGCTGTAGCAATAATATAATAAGTAGGTAAAACAAGTTTTATATTTGGAAGTGAAACATCTACAATTTCACAATTTAAGTTTTTAAGTTGATTTATTAATGAATAAAAAGCATTTTCACAATTTAAGTTTTTAAGTTGATTTATTAATGAATAAAAAGCATTTTCACAAGGCATACCTTTAATCATTTCTTTGATTTCAACTGGTACGCCTATTTTTAAATTCTCAACAACACTATCAAGAGAATCTTTAACTTCATTTTTACTAGAAGTCATATCGTTTTCTGAATGTCCAGAAATTATATTAAATATAAGTTTTGTATCATCAGTATTTTTAGCAAGTACGCCGACTTGGTCTAATGAACTTCCGTAAGCGACAATACCATATCTTGAAACTCTACCATAACTAGGTTTAAGCCCAATTATTCCATTAAATGAAGCAGGTTGTCTTACACTACCACCCGTGTCAGTGCCTAAAGCTACAGGACATAAATTTAAAGCGACAGCGACAGCACTTCCACCTGATGAGCCACCAGGCACCCTTGACTTATCTAATGCGTTTAAAGTTTTGCCATAAAAGGACGTTTCTGTTGATGAACCCATTGCGAATTCGTCCATATTTGCTCTACCTAAAATTATTGCTCCCTCTTTTAGCAACTTATCAACAACTGTAGAATTGAATGGAGAAACAAAATTTTCAAGCATTTTAGATGCACAACTAGCCTTATGATTCTCATATAAAATATTATCTTTAATTATTATAGGGATTCCTGCGAGTTTACCCTTAAAACCATTGGCAATCTTTTTGTCCATTTCTAAAGCCAAATCTCTAGCGTCATCAAAAATTTCAATCACTGCATTGTATTCTTTAAACTTATTTATCCTATCAATATAGAAATCTACAAGGTCCACTGATTTTAAACTTCCACTTTGTATAGAACTCACTAAATTTTCAATGCTTTCGTTTAAAATATCTATCATAACTACTCCATAATTCTAGGTACTACAAAACAACCTTTTCTACTGTCAGGTGCATTTGAAAGTATTTTTTCTTTAGTCAAATCATTCTCGACCACATCTTCACGCAAATCTTCAACAGTCTTGAAATTTGAAATAATTTCGCAGTCGCCACTATAAGCATTAATTTCATTAGCAAATTCTATGATTGATTCAAAATCTTTAGACAACTTTTCCAATTCACTGTCTGTAAAATGCAATTTTGATAAGTTTGCAAGATGAATTAATTCGCTTTTATCTAATTTCATAACATTCCTTTTAAAAAAATAGGGCTCGTGCCCTATAATCAACAACAAAAGACACGCAATTTTATTTGCATATTAAAAAATTATTGTTGTTATTATTATTCTTAAACATAGTTATATTATTTCATAATAATTAAAACTTGTCAATAAATTTGTATTATTTTTTAGATAATCTATTACAATTTAATAAAGTCATTACTTCACAAGCATTTGTATGTAAAAATTCTGCATAATCATCATAAGAAATTTTGATACCTTTGTCTTCGCCTAATATCAAAACTTTACTACCAACTCTTGCCTTAGGAATGTTTGTAATATCAATTAAAATTGCGTCCATACAAACATTGGCAACTACTTTTGCAAATTTTCCGCAAACACCAACTGAAAATCCTTTTAAATTTCTAATAAAACCATCTGCATATCCTATAGACGCAACCGCTATTTTAGAGTCTTTTTTGGCGATATAATTTGCATCATAACCCACACTTTCACCATTTTTTACATTTTGGATTTTTACGATTTTTGCCTTTATAGTTTTTACACATTTCAACCCAAATTGAGAAAAACCACCATATAAACCAAAACCTATTCTTTGCATATCATATTTTGGACTTATTAAAGCGCTATAACTGTTATCAGCGTGAATAATAATATTTTTACAATTTAAAAGTCGCAAAAATTTATTAAATTTTCTGCTTTGATTTGCAATGCTTTTTAAATCTCTAGAAAAATAGTGGGTAAACACACCTTCTAAAACTAGATTTTTATTTTCGTTAATAGATTGAACAGCTTTTTTAAATTCTATTAAAGAACTGATGCCATACCGATTCATACCTGTATTAACTTTTAAATGAATGTGTAAATTTATAAGGTCTAATTTTTGTAATTTTTTGATAATCTCTAAATCATCTATTGAAATTGAAACTCTATTTCTGTCGCACCAAATTATATCTTTTAAATCAGTGTATCCTACTACTAAAATTGGTGTAACTAAATCAAATTTTCGTATAATTTTTGCCTCATCAACATAAGCCACACCAAAAAAATCAACTTTGCCTTTTAACATTTTGCACATAGTTTCTATTCCATGCCCATAAGCATTTCCTTTAACCATAGCACAAATTTTGTTGTCAATTTTTTGTCTATAGACACCTAAATTTTCTAATAAATTTTTTTTTGAGATTTTCATATTGCATACAGACATATATTCTAATATGATATATGATTAATAAATGACACTAATGAGATTTTATTTAGGAAAATTTTAATAAAAGTAAAAATAATTAAAAGTAATTTCAAATCAATACTTTTTAATTTAATTATTAGTTTTAGAAAACTCACAACCGCAATAATTTTGTCTATATAAATTAAACTCTTTTGAAAATTTAATACTTTTAAGGTATCCATCTTTCTTTTTAAAGTCAGAAAACAAATAATTGATTTTATAATTATCTTGCAATATGCCACCAATTTTATTTATCACTTGACTATCTTTATGTGGACTTATTGTGAGGCTAGTTGTTACATAATCAAAATTGTGCAATTTTGCGTATTCGAATGTTTTTTCTAGTCTTAATTTAAAGCATACAGGGCACCTATTTCCACCCTCTAATTCATTTTCTAATCCTTTTACTTTAGACAAAAATTCATCGTGATTATATTTTTCTATCACGACATTGCAATCAAATTTTTTAAACTGTTCTGCACGCAAGTTGTATTCATCTAAAATATCAATATTAGGATTATAAAAATAAAGTGTCACATCGAAATATTCTATTAATCTTTTTAAACAAGCAGTAGAGCACGGAGCACAACAAACATGTAATAATAGTTTTGGTTTAGTTTTTAATTTAGAAATTATATCTAAAAACTGCAATTCATAGTTGATTTTATTTTCCATAACAATTATTATTACACATCTTATTTTATTTGTAAATATAAAAAAATCACACAACTTTAAGTTGTGCAATTTTTAAATGTGATTTTTAAATATCTATATCATTTTTGCTTCAATTATTTAATTAGTGTTGTTTTACATAATAAACGAATATTAATTAAAATCATATCTTATTCAAAATAATTTAATAATATCACCATAAATATCAAGCGTTGATATCAATTGTTAATCTTGAATTAGAATATCCAACACCCACGCTCCAGACATCAAATTCTCTAATATCTCTTCCGTCAAGTGCTACAAAATAATAGTTTGATAATGTATCAATAAATTCATCTAAACTATCCATTTCTATTAAAGGTTCTAAATCTAAAGGATTAAATGATATTATTGAATTTTGATAACTCGTAGATATATCTGTTGTTTTATTGTTGCAACTAACAACAGCTCCACCATCAACTATTTGAATTGTCAAATAATAACTCGACATATTTAAGTCAGTGATACCAGAAATTAATCCAAATACAGAATTATAACTTGTAACTATAACAGTTTGTAAAACACCATCTATAGTAGTTGTGGTTTCAATATCATTATAGAATAAATTCAAATAATTATTTTGCGCATTGATTACTGATTCATCTATAAAATTATTATAAATGTGTAAATAGTTTTCATTGTCAACAATATTATCTAATTCGACTAAAATATTTCTATAATTTATATTGTTTAAGTTAAAAGGATAATTGGCACTAACGCCTGTTGTGGTATTTGAATTTATAACATCAGGATTAGAATAATCTGCTCCAGAAATAAATCCAGCATAATTTGCTTTTAAAACCAAATTATCTTCATTCGATAAATTAACAGAATTAAATGCTATACTTCCACCTAAATTTCTACCCGCAATCAATCCAGCTGTTGTATTTGTTCCTGAACTTAAAATGTATAAATCATTTACAGAAGTATTTGAAATTAGTCCACCTAAATTAAGTCCAGCAACGCCACCATTTACTCGTGAATAACTATCGAAAATGTCTGTCAATAAATTTCCTTCAACTACAACATTATCAACAATACCCCTATTTTCAGCAACTACCATTGCACTATAATAAACACCTTTTAATTTTGCATTATTGTTTACATTAATAACAGCATTCGTAATTCTAGAATTTTCACCTACAAATCCAGAAATAAATCCTGCATTTTCACCAATCACTGTAGGCTGACCTGAAATTTGTAAATTATTTAAAGTTTTAAAATCAACTATGCTAGAATTTTCATCTATTAAATCAGAGCGTCTAATATAACCATCTACAATTCCAGCAATAGAGCCTGCATAAGAAATTTCATAAGCATTATCTGTTAAGAAATTATTATCTTGCACATATTTTGAATTATACGAATTATATCTGTTAGATGAAATATTTCTGTATTGAGAATTAATTGAAATATTAGAAGAAATTCCATCTATAACAAAATTCCCTTTTATAATGCCTGCAAGACCACCTACAACATTTCCACCTACAACTGTTAATTCATTATTATCCAAATTTATATTGTAAATTTTTCCGCCGTCAATTATTCCTGCCAAAATTCCCACAACTTTAACCTTTGAAGTTGTAAAACTTTCAGGTGATAATGTTAAATTACGAATCATAGTATTTGAACCATTAGATACTATTTCTTTAAACAAACCTATACTGTCATAATCTTCTTTTGTGTAAACGCTAAAGTTTGTTATTTTCATGTTATTTCCTTCTAGTCTTCCCGAGAAGGTATAACTACATGTAACAGGTTGAATAACTCCTTGTAAATCAATGTCCGCAACAATTCTATAACTTCTGTTAATTACATTTGATGAAGCGGTTTCAGTTAAATAATAGTTAAAACTTTCGCTATCGTAAATTATATAAGGATTTTCATTGCTGCCTATTCTTGCCCCACCGTTGCTTTCATCAGCTACATAAGTATAAGTAATATTGCCAGAAGTATCCGAAGTTGTAGATAACAATCTCTTTTTTGTTTTAAACACTTCATCTGCACTAATTAATAGCGGACCACAAACCGTAGAAACTGACTGACCATTTGAACTTGTTTCAAGCCAAATAGAGTTGTCGCTAGAAATAAAGTTATTAAAGTTGTCTATATTTTTAAATGCGTTTAGACTAAGACCTGTAACACCAGCAATAGGTATTGAAGTTATACCAGTGTTTTTAAAGAAATAACAATTTTCAAAGGTTGAACCAGAATAAGTTCGTACAAATTCAATATTGTTAAAATTATCTCCAGATGAAGATAATGTAGAAGCAAAACTAATCAAAGCGTAACTATTTTTTATATTTCCTGAATTGTTATTTACAAAACCTATTGAATAGGCAGATGACTTTAATTGTCCTTGACAATAAGAATCATAAATTTGTCCTGAATTGTTATCAACAAAACCTACAGCACTTGAAGTCGAGTCAACGATTGAAGCCATAGCCCCACTATCTCGTCTAAGCCCAGCATAAGAAAGACTTATTTGACCTCTATTTTCTATTGCAAACATAGAAGTTAGCACGATTCCATTATCAGTTTGGAAATTTGTACCATTTTCAATAGGCACAGTTTTAACTAATGCTTTACCTATAAATTTGCTTGAAGAAATTTTTCCAGTATTACTATAAACAAATCCGCCCAAATACGAAAGCGCTTTTATAGATGCCCCTACAGAAGAATTTGTTATAAATCCGTTGTTAGTTGCTACTAAACCTCCAACAAAGAAATTTCTAGGACTAATTGAAGGTGCAAATAAAGGTATTAAGTCAACTATAGTATCACTTTCAAAATAATTTAATCTTAAATAAACAGAAGATAAACTTTCGCTAGTTGAGTGATTTTCATAGTACTGAATTAAATTGCTATTTTCAAAATTACTGCTAGTTGATATAAAGTTGCCCACTGAACAATTTGTAATTACTCCATTATTTTCCGCAGTGATGCCACCAAAATATATTCTTGAAAATTTGTTTTCAAACTCTATTCCTTCACAAGAATAATCCAAATAATATCCTAATGATTTAACACTATCCGCAGAAATTGTAGCATTTATATTATATTCTAAAGAAGCGTAATAAACGCTAACATTTTGCACTACCATATTTTCAGGTATTGACCTAAATAGACCTATATTTGCTGTAGAATTATTAGAAGTTGCCTGTTCGGTTAAATCTATACTTTTAATAATAATTTTATATCCATTTCCATCAAACGATTTTAAATTCACTTCAATAGGAGAGTAATTTTCAAGCACAATATCTTGCATTTGAATATAGTGTTTATTTTCAGTCATATTTATAAAATCGTTAGCATCATATATAGGTTTTGCATTATATTCTAAAATAGTATTTGAAATTGAAAGGTCGATATTTAAATTTATATTGTAATGTGAATATTCACTATCATCAAAAGATATTAATTTTGGCCAATCTGTATTTATCATTCCAACATTTTGTTCTGTAGAATCATAAGTTATATCAAATGACAAAACTAAACTGCATTCGTTTACAAGACTTGACAATCCTGTAAAATAAATACCTGTTGATTTTAATTCTAATTTTGCAATGTTTTCATTGCTGTTTGCGTTTTTAAAGACCTTTGTGTTTTCGATAGAATCATCAACATAAATTTCTATGTTTTCATTGTCAGAAATTAAAGTTAAATAATCTATACTAAAGTTAATTTCATTTAAGATATTGTTTAAATACATTCTAGCATTTTCATTATTTTCTACCGAGTTATTCAAGAATGTAAAATCATACTCTTCATTGAAACCGAATCTTAGTGCTATTTCTTCATTGTAATCAGCAGTGATTAAATCGTTATAATTTTCTATGCTAATACCATGTATTACCATATTTCTAATATCAAATGAAATAATTGTAGTTGTTGATTCATAAACATTATTTAATGTTTTTTCTGCCACAAAACTCACATCTAACACTCCGCTTAAAATTTCATTTAATTCATATTCTGTTAGCACGTTGTCATTGAAAGACAATTTATAAATCTCATCAGAAATTTTATCAAGAGTATAGTATTTTGCCAGACTATCACTTGAGATAAACGCTGAAACATTATCACAATTTGCACTTGACACATTCAAAACAACATCATCTTTTAGTGCCAAATTAAATGTATTTTGACTTCCGCTATTGACAGTAAACACTGTGC
This sequence comes from uncultured Christensenella sp., assembly GCA_949293925.1. Lineage (GTDB taxonomy): Bacteria > Bacillota > Clostridia > Christensenellales > UBA1242 > CASFHD01. Next base: position 34,833 of record CASFFI010000015.1, read on the forward strand.
CTTTAGGGTCTTCATAAGACACTGACACACTAGGCCGCAATATTACTTCTACATTAATTGATGCTTCACCATAAATGGCATTACCAGATTCGTCATAAGGCGTTACTTTTATGTTGTGAATATAATTTTCTGCTTGGTCACTTACATATATTTTAACATAATAGTTTGAAGTGTTGTTTTCCCTTCTTAATATAATGCCTTCATTTACTGCATCTAAAGTTCCATACGGCTCCAAATCAGTTGCAATATTAGTGCCATTTTCTTTCATTTTCCATTGTTCAAACCAAATTTTTTCATCATCTAAAGTGGTATCAGTAATTCTTAAATATGCATATTCTGCGTTGTCTGGTGCCAATTCAATTGTGAGTAAATTTTTAGAATTTGCACTAGGCCTTAACGCCCCAGATTTGACAACTTCATCACTTCCATTTACATTTGTATATTCATAATTAGTGAGTTTTAATCTGGAAATTGACTGAGGAACAATATAAACATCTATATCAGTTTCATATAGCAATGATTTAAAACTAATCGTTGCTTTAATCTCATCTTTGCCGTTATAAGAAGTTGCAACATTTAGCGTAACGCTGAACTTTATTTCATCAGTTTTAGAATCAAACAAATTTCTTAAATCTAATGATTCATTATTCAATAAATTTACACTTTCGCCTTTTATAAGGTCTATATTTTGCCCTTCAATTTTAACATCTAAATAAATTTCGTCTGTATTATTATCATCTTCATACATTATTTGTAAATCATCAATCATGGCAGTATCAGTTGACAATTTTATATCAAAATCAACAGTGTCTGATTTTGCCATTTGAACAGCACCGACGTTAGATGAAATATTTGTTACACCCATATAAGTTTCTATTTCAAAACTTTTTGTTAAATTTTTATAAAATTCATATTTTGATTCAATTGATGCACTGTCTAAATCTTTTATATCAAAAGGCGTTGCATTTACTTTAATACTAACTCCTTCAGGCAAAACTCCTACGCAAGAGATAAATATTCTATTTCCTACATCATTTAAGTTTAAATATAAAGAATCATCATTAGTTTCAACAACAATCAATTCATATTCACCGTTGATTTTATATAAAGCGAGTGTATATTCACCAATTTTTAAAACATCAAATTTACCACTTTCAAAATCAACACCCAAATCAGAAAAATATTCATCTAAAATTAAATTAATATCCGTTTTGCAATTTAATGCAAAATCGTATTTTACACCCGATAAAATAGGTTCTTGATAATAGTAAATAGTATTGTTAATTTCTACAACATTTGAAAATGATGTAATTACTTTTTTAGCAAGTTGTTTTGTTAAAATAAATTTTCCGCCGTCCAATTCATAAGTAGCATCTGTAGAATTTTCACTTTGATAAATATCAAAATCATCTATTGCATTTCTAACATAAATTTTTATTGTCACAAATTTAGAAGCATCTAATACTGAATATATAGTAATATCAGATACCCCTTCGCCTTTTAATAAGATACGACCATCACTTAAAACCTGAACTACAGAACTATTGCTAGACATATAATATAATCTTTGATAACAATCATCAGGTGTGAAATAAATTTTTGGCAAATCATAGGTATTAATAGAATTATAATCTTGTGCAAATTTAGAAGACGATACTTCATTTGTTTTAATTATATCATAATATTTGTAAACAAGTTCAATATATGATAACTGAACTGAAGAATCCAAAGAAATACTTGTAGGAGCAACTTTCAATAATCTTTTACCTTCATAAATTAGATAGTAACTAGACAAATCATTTGAATTTGTAAAGCCAAAACGCTCGGTTGAAAAGATGTCAATATTAGGTGTATAAGTACCATTTGCAAAGTTTACATTTTGAGTCCCGTTTACAAGACTGATATATTGTTTTACATTTAATAAATTTGCATTATTAGAGATATTATCTACAGGATCTCCATTTAAAGTAACAAATCCTGTAAACATAGAAAATTCTAATATAAATTCACCTGTTGTACTACCAAAAGCAGTTCCAACATTGTTAGTTTGTTCTATTGAAGAAATATTTACAATAAGATTTGATGCAATACTTGAAAGTACGCTATTAGTGGATATTGTATTGATATATTCAACACCTTGACCATTTGCTATGAACATACCTACAGCATTATTTTCACTGTTTATAAATACTTCTATGTCTGTTTTTGGATTAGTTAAAGTAGAATTTCTATATGAATAAACTGACGAATAACTTATGCTAGTATAAAAAGCATTAGCAATAAAACCAGCCACAATATTTTCGCCTTTCAAAGCGACTTCATCTATTGCATAGATTTCATAATGAACATTTTTGTAATAACCATATTCATCATAACTTGTAATTCCTGCGACTGAATTTCTACCTTGAATCAAAGTTGTTACAATAATATTTTCAAAGTTTGCGACCGAATTTGTTTCATAAAAACCATTAACTTGACTAAAAGAAGCCGATTGACTACTAGAATTTATGCTTTTACCGATTAAACCGCCGATATTATCTGCACCTGTTACAACATTTATGTTATCAACTTTATTAGAATAGTATCCTAATATTTCACCGCCAACATATAAGGAATTAATGCTACCTAATTCGTTTAATCCTACAACTGCACCTATATAAGAATCGCTATTTGAATAATTTCTACCAACATTTATAGATAGTTCACTTATTGAAAAATTATCATTCAAAACACCTGATATTTCAGCAGAATTTTTTCCTACAACCCCACCAATATAACAAATTGTTGAATAATCAATACTGATAGAGCCATTTATAGCAACGACAGTTTTATCAGTATAAATTATCTCACCCAAATTTTCAGCTACTAGCATTCCTACAAAGCTTTCAGTTTCACTAGAAATGTAAATATTCCCAGATACATTTAATAAACAATCTTTAACTTCCCCATTGTTTTTTGCTATTAAACCTATATGTATTTGATTAAGATTAGACGAATTTATTGCATTTACATCAAAATTAACATAAAAATTAATATTTGAAATGCTTCCGTTATTATTTTCAATTAAAGAATAATTTTGACTTAAATTAATTCCGTAAACATTGTAAATGTTGCCATCATAACTAGTAATTGAACCATTGAAATTTTTGATATTTTCTTGAATTGCACTCAAATCTATATCAGTTGTCAAAACATAATGACTGTCTTGACTATTTGAAATATCCATAAATTCTTTAGCCGAACTAATATGATAAGGACTTTCTTTTGTTCCCCTTCCAATCATAATTTTGATAATTTTATAATTAGAAGAATTATTATTTCCATTTAATAATAAAGTTTGAATATTATCTTCTGTTATTTTAAAATTAGCGTCATTTAAATTTAACATTGATTTCAAAGCTTCTTTTGGAATAATAATTAAATTACAACTACCGCCTACAAATTCATCTAATAATGTTAATTTTGCACCCGTTAAATTTGTTTCAACATTAATGACGTTATTAATAATTTCACCATTTAAAGTAGTAATTATATATAACAATTCTTTATCATTTAAATTCCCAGATGCTAAAAGGTCATAATTTCTATATGAATTTCTGTAATCCATATAAATATATTTTTCGCCATTTAAACTATTCATATTTGAAGAAACAGTAATAGTTGAAGTTATGTTTTGTCTATCAATATAAATTACTATATCATCTAAATAAGTTTTCCCAAACTGACTTACTTTAAAAGTCATAAAACCTTCATAAGAATAACTATTAGGATATAAAAGGAATGACAAGTCTGTACTTAAAAATCCATCACTAATTAAATCACCACTGGTAGATTTTTTTATTAATATATCTGAACTAGTTATAAATTCATAATTGCTACCATTGATTTCGTCCAAATAATAACTTGCTTCGCTAGGGTAAACACTGCTTATAATATTTGCTTGACCTTTTTCTAAATCGTAATACCCTAAAATTTGTTTTCCCTCTGCACCAGTTAAACTGTCATACTCGTAACTAGCAAGTTTATATAAAACATTTTTGTCAATTTCAACTCTTTCTACGGCAACATATATAAATAAATATAATTCATAATTAAAACTTAAACTGCTTTCTTCTCCTACAATGTTGTAAATAGGCATTTCAACATTAACTAAAAGATGTAAGTAATCAGATTTTGTACCGTTATTTCCAATAACAATTTGTAAATTTTTATTTATTAAATCGGTTGTATAAGTTATGTATTGTTCACCATTTAAAGAGTCTAATTCGTATTGAACTTTTATACCGCTAATATTAATATCATCTCTAATTGAATTTAGATAAGATAATACGCTAAAATTCAAATTTATAACATTTTTTATCGATTCATTACTATTTGCAACAATGAATAATCCGTCCTCATTGTTTATTCCACTACCTACAACCAATCCGTTTGAAATTAAATCTTCGTAAATAGTACCTTTTAAACTTTCATCGTCAGTTTGAAGCAAATTATTAACGCCTGTCAAATCAACTTCTGTTGATATATTTGATGCACCCAGGAAAACATATAAATTAACATATCTAGTGTACCCGTTTAATGCTTTCAAAGTGATTCTAGTTGAGAAACTATCAAGGTCGTCTGTGTATTCAACAAACAATATGATGTCATTATTTAGCGTTTTTGCCGCATCGAAATTGTAAACAAGATTAGTTGTAAAATCACTTATTGATAAACCTCCATCAGTAATGTCTAATTGATTTAAGTTTTGATAAAATAGCACTCTTTTATCATCAGCACTAATATTTAAAACCCCACTATCGAGACTTCCTAGTCCTGTTAAATTTGTAATTCTTATTCCAGCATAAAGTTTTCCTGCTTCCAAGTAAATTGTATTGTTAGAACTTAAAACGTCAAATCCATCAATTGTTGAACTATTATCTTCAATATAATCAACTGCACCTGCTTGCATAAACCTGATGCCGTCTCCCACAACAAATCTCATTTGGAAAGAAATTGCTAAGTTGTTTTCAAAAGTTGAATAGTTTTGAATATCGTCAGCATATAAGTCTATTGATTCATAATTATATAAGTAATTTTCTATATTAAAATAAATTTCAATGTTACTAAAATTTGATTCGTTACAAACATCATATCTAATGTATAAATTATCTGCACTTTTTATTGGTTCAGAGACAAATTCATTATTAACTTTAGTAAATTTAACTAAAGCCCCTCCATAAGTAAAATAAAATTGATATTTATTTTTGTCATTTAATGTCAAATCATTAACAGCAATTTTTTGAGTAAAATCTTCATTGTATATATTTTCATAATATGTACTGCCAGAAATTAAACTTAAAAATCTTGTATCAAGTCTTATTCTGAAATATCTAAGTCCATCTGCATCATTGTAAGATTCTCCATCGTCCGGAAGACCTTTAACTTCCAATCTTGCAAGTTCGTTGGTTGTTGCATAATAATTAAATAAATTATTTTCACTACTTATTTGATTGTTGTTAAATACGCCTAAATCTTCTTCATTTAAATTCACACTAAATCTATCAATTGAATTTACAACTTCATAGTTTACAAAAATGTCATACGAAATATTATTGTCTAATAAGTTGTTATTTGCATCATATTGATTTCCAACAACTCCTGATACTGCACTGATTGTTATCTTAAAATTTGGATTTACGGATTGTGGAGTTAACTTCAACGCGTCAATCTTTAATTTTGAAGAATCAAAAGCCTTGTTAACTTCAATATAATTTTGGTCTTCGCCATTCAAATAAAATGAATCATCTATATCAATTTCAAAATTTTCAAGTGAAAGATTTTCTTCATTATATAAAATATTTAATGTATTTGTTGAATATATAGAATTTTTTATAAGCGATAATTTTTGGCTATTATCTAAATCAATTAATGTATTCGTTGTAATATTTTCATTATGTGTAGAATAGGTAATTTTAAAATTGCTCTTTGAAAATTGATTTACCAATCTTAAACTAATTGAATCATTCCCTATTAAACTTTCATTAGTGAGTGTATTTAGATGCGGTATTAATTGAATTTCATCTAATATATAATCAGTAATTTGTGAATTGTTAGAATGATTCGTAATTTTTATGTATTTTCCATATTTATCAGTATCTTCTTCATCATCATATAACTCATAAGAATAATCACTTCCTGTTGCAGAATTAACAATACTCCAAACAATATCATTGGTATTAGAAGCATCTCCAGGTGTTATGTTTAAAAGTTGAGTTGAAGGAATTTCTATGTCAAACGAGTCCCAGTCGCCATCAGGAATAGTTGCATATAAGATCTTTCCATTTTTAGTTGCCAATTCGATTGATTTCTTTACTGAAATTTTAATAGATTTTGAAATTCCCGCACCAATATGAGTAACTGTCAAAACATCTGAACCGGTTAAATAGTTTTCTCCAACTTTTTGAATATCAATAGTCAAATAACAGATATTGCCATTTATTGAATACTGTTTGGTATAAACAATTGAAGAAGAATATGTAAATTCTAATTCTTGGACATATTCATCTTTTACTCCATTAATTTTAATAGGTAAAATTATTTCTGAATATTTTTCATCGGTAGTCAAATTGATATAATAATCATTATTAGAGTCTAAAAAAATACCATACACATTATCAACATAATTTTGAACTTGTGCATCATAAACAGAGAATTCAATACTTAACTTTTTGTATGGATTACAAGCAAATAATATCAAACTGCAAACTATTAAAAATCCAGTCAATACAATGCTAGAAATTTTTTTCATAAGTACCCCTTAAAAAATATTTTACCCGCATATAATTTATATTATGTAATATATTAGTTTATAAAGTAAAAGCATAAATCATCAGATATTTAAAATATATTATAAGTATATAATAAATTAATCAATTAAATCAAATAATTAAAGAAAAAACAAAAAATTTAGGAGATATAATGGACATAACAAAAAATCAAGAATTAACTCTTAGTAACAGAAATTTATTAACCATTGATGGTATAGAAAAATTGATTAGCATTAAACCCAATTTAGTGCAATTAAACAGTTCATTTGGCGCGATTATAATTGAAGGTAAAAATTTGGAACTAATAGATTTGAACAATGAAAACAAAGTCATAAAATTAAAAGGCGAAATTGATGCAATAAAATATACTGAATCAAAAAATAATAATTTTTTAAGGAAGATATTTAAATGATGTTTTTTACTCTAATCCATTTAAATTCGTTTTTTATATCGATTTTTTTTGGATTTTTATATTATATATTTTATTTTATAAACTCTTTATTTTTAAGTAAATATTGTAAAAATTTATCAAAAAATCTATTTTTTGCTATTAATTCAGTATTTTTTTCAATATTTTTTTTGATTTTTGTTAATTTTTACAATTTTGGTTCAATAAATTTAATATTGATTGCGACATATTCAGCATCATTTTTATACTGCAAAAAAACATTTAAAAATTTACTTGCTATGGTATATAAAAAAATGTATAATATTAAAAAATATGAAAGGACAAAACCCCATAATAATGTTTTTGTAAAGGTGGCAAAAAATGAACGAAAGAATAACAAAATCAAAAATTAATTTCATAATATTTTCGTCATTATTTATTCTAATAGCATTATCTATTTTATGCGTGTTTCTATCTATAAAATTATATAACCAAAAACAGATTTTAAAAGAGCAAGAACAAATAATTGAAAATTACAATAAAGATGACAATAACTCTCTTGACAAATCTACTTATTAATAGGAATTAAATAAAAGATTATAATTAATGAAATTTATATTTTGACAAAAAATAAAGTTAAAATAAAGGACAACATCTTTTAAAATTTAACATAAATAAATTATTAAACTTTACACAAATATGCAAATATTTTTAAACAATATTAGATAAAATAAATTTAAAGGAAGACTATGATAATTACATTAACTGGCAAACCTTGTTCTGGTAAAAGCACTGTTGCAAAAATCTTTTGTGATAACTACAATTTTAAGCACATATCAACAGGTAATATGTTTAGAGAAATATTAAAAGATAAAAATCTAGATATATTAGAATTTCAAAAGGGGACAAAAGCAAAAGATATTGACAAAATTATTGATGAAGAATCAATAAAAATCGGTAAAACAAGAGGGCACGAAGATATTTTATATGATTCTAGATTAGGTTGGTATTTTATACCAAACTCATTTAAAGTATTTCTCGACCTGAATGAAGATGAAATGGCTTTAAGACTTTTTAATTCAGAAAGAGATATAACTGAAAAAGGTAAAAATATAAAAGAAGCAAAAAAGCGTGTTACGAAAAGATGGAAATATGAAAACAATAGATATAAAAAATTATATAACATCAGCAACACAAATATAGACAACTATGATTTAGTCATAGACACAAAGGATAAAACACCCGAACAAATAGCTAATGAAATTTTTGATAAATATACTGAATTTATAAAAAATAAAAAGTAAAATTTCACAATTAAAAATGTTAAAAATAAATAGATAACAAATTTTATGTTAAAAAAAATACTAAATAGATGTTGACAACCAAAAAATTATGTGTTACTATAATATAGTAACGCGGGATAGAGCAGTCCGGAAGCTCGTCGGGCTCATAACCCGAAGGTCGTTGGTTCAAATCCAACTCCCGCAACCAATTTGTACCCAACTGAACCACTTAGGTTCAGTTTTTTTACTTATGTGTTTTGTAGTGAACTCCTTACAATATTGAAG
>CASFFI010000016.1 GCA_949293925.1 uncultured Christensenella sp.
CCAACCGGTGTGGGTAAAACAGAAATCGCAAGACGACTTGCAAAACTTGTTTCAGCACCTTTTGTAAAAGTTGAAGCTACTAAATATACTGAAGTGGGTTATGTTGGTAGAGATGTCGAAAGTATGGTTCGCGATTTAGTGGAAGATGCAATTAGAATTGTAAAGCGCGAGCAAAGTGAAAAAATTAAGGATAGAGCGATAGTAAATGTCAATAAAAGATTAAAAGATTTGTTGTATCCTGTAAAAAAATTGCAAAAACCTGAAAATATGGAGACGGCGGATTTTAAACGCGACTTTGAAAATGCTTTTGACGCAGGAATTTTCGACAAAGATATGGTCGATATTGAAGTTAATGAAAAACCTAAACAAATTGATATTTTAGCAACAGGTGGCGAAATTAATATCGGTCAAATAATGGGCGGAATAATCGGCGGTAGTAAAAAATTAAAAAAGATGACTGTTGAAGATGCTCGAAATCACTTGTTAGAAGAAGAATGCGACAGATTGCTTGACCACGATACTATTAACAAAGAAGCAATTTCTAGAGCAGAACAAGATGGTATTATTTTTATTGATGAAATTGACAAAATTGCAGCTAAAAAGAATAATGGACAAGATGTTTCTAGAGAAGGTGTTCAAAGAGATATTTTACCTATTGTTGAAGGTAGCACTGTCAACACAAAATATGGTGTAGTTAAAACTGATTATATGCTATTTATAGCGGCGGGTGCTTTCCAAATTTCTAGTGTTTCAGATTTGATTCCTGAACTTCAAGGTCGTTTCCCTATAATTGTTGAACTTTCAAGTTTGACAAAAGATGATTTTAAAAAGATTTTAACTGTACCACAAAATGCAGTTACAAAACAATATATTGAAATTTTAAAAGTCGATAAAGTCAATCTTTCATTTACTGATGATGCCATTGATGAAATTGCAACACTTGCTGAACTTGAAAATGATGAAAAGGAAAACTTGGGTGCTAGAAGGTTACAAACTATTATGGAAAATCTTTTAGAAGATGTTTCATTTAATGCAGATGGTAGCAAAGAGATTACGCTAAATGTCAATGGTCAGTTTGTAAAAGAAAAATTAAAAGGCGACTTAAATAATTTGGATTTCAAAAAGTATATTTTGTAAATTTAAACAGTATATAAATTAATGTTAAAATATAAAATTTAGTAAAAAGAGGTTTTATGACGGCGGATTTAGACTTTGATTTGTTAGAGGTAAGAAAAGTTGTAGCAAGTGTTAAAAGACCTTTAGCAGAATTTGATAAAATTACAATTCAACCTGTTGAAATTAAAAACAAAAGAATGTTTCAAAAAATCGCTATAAAAAACAATTTGGTTTTTCACAAAAACTTTGATATAAATCAATTTGACAATGTTTTAAATAATCTAATTAAAGATTATGAACGAATAAATATTTTTACAACTAGTTTTGAATATATCTTGCTTACGAATGGTGACTTGAAAGTCAAAAAAAAGGCTGTTAAAAATTCTCCTGTAATAAATTTAGAGCATAACAAAAAGAAAAATTACATTTTAAATGAAGGCGATAATATTCCTGCTTTTGTTGAACTTGGCATTTTTACTAAAGATTTTAAACTAGTGAATCAAATGTCTGAAAAATTCAAACAAATTAATCGTTTTGTTGAAATTATTGATGGCAAACTTGACAAAAATGTTAAAAAATTAAACATTGTAGATTTTGGTTGTGGGAAATCTTATCTTACTTTTATCCTTTATCATTATTTAAAGAATGTTTGTGGTATAGATGTGAATATAGTGGGATATGATTTGAAAACAGATGTAATTAAAAAATGTAATGAAATAGCAAAAAAATATCATTATGATAATTTACATTTTGTAGAAGCAAATGTCGAAACGGAAAAAGATACTTATAAATCTGCTGATATGATAATATCTTTACACGCTTGCGATACTGCTACAGATTTCGCTTTATATTATGCGATAAAGTATGGGGTAAAATACATTTTCTCTGTGCCTTGTTGTCAGCGTGAAATAAATTCTCAAATTAAGTTAGATGGGAATCTTGAAATATTGCAAAAAGAAGGTTTAATTAAAGAGCGTTTCTCTGCATTACTGACAGATGCTATTAGAGTGGAAGTTTTAAAATCTTTTGGGTATAATACTTCTACAATAGAATTTGTGGGGTTTGATACTACACCTAAAAATATTTTAATTATGGCAAAAAGGGCAGTAGGCAAAAAAACCAAGTCTATTGAAAATCTTATTCAACTTGAAACTAACTTTCATTTTAAACAAAAGTTGATAGAACTTGTAACAAGTTTGCATTAATTTTAAAAAAACTTCTTGCAAAACACTGATTCTTGTTGTATAATGAAGTTGAATAATAAATTATTCATTAATTATCTTTAAAAGAGGGGTATTATGGAAATTGTTAATAAATCTAATTTTGATAGCGTTATCGCTTCAAATAAACTTACTTTAGTTGATTTTTCAGCAACTTGGTGTATGCCTTGCAGAATGGTGGCTCCAATTTTAGAAAAAATCGCTAATAACAAACCTGATTTAGTCAATATCGTAAAACTTGATATTGATGAAAGTGAAGAAATTGCACGTCGTTACAGAGTGTTTTCTGTTCCTACTTTAATGCTTTTTAAAGACGGTGAAAATTTGGATAGTATGGTAGGTTTGAACACCTATGAAAAAATTTTGGAATTTATTGAAAAACATTCCAAATAAGGAGAATTATGGACAACAAAATCTATTTAGACAACGCTTCCACAACTATGATGAGTGCAGAAGTTGTAAATGCTATGATGCCTGTTTTTAACGATGTTTATGGTAATCCTTCTTCAACACACGAGGAAGGCAGAAGGGCTAGTAAACTTTTAGATGACGCTAGGGACTCTATCGCTGAAACTTTAAATGTTTCGTCAAGTGAAATTTATTTTACTTCAGGTGGTACTGAGGCTAATAACTGGGCAATTATTGGGCTTGCGTACGCAAATGCTAGCAAAGGTAAACATATTATAACTACTAAAATTGAACATCATTCTGTATTAGATGCCTGTGCCTTTTTGGAAACACAGGGTTTTGAAGTAACATATTTGAATGTAGATAAGTTTGGTTTTATCAACTTTGCTGAATTTTTAGGTGCTTTTAGAAAAGACACAATTTTAGTCTCTATTATGTCTGCAAACAATGAGTTGGGGACTGTTCAAAATTTAAAAGCAATTGGTATTACTTGCCGTGAAAATGATGTAATTTTTCACACAGATGCTGTGCAATTATATGGGAATATGACAATTGACCCTAATGAAATGTATATTGACGCATTAACCATATCAGCACATAAAATTTATGGGCCAAAAGGTGTGGGTGCATTATATTTAAGGCGTGGAATTAAAATCAATAACATAATTTATGGCGGTATGCAGGAAAGCGGTAAGCGTGGCGGTACAGAATCTGTTATGAACATAGTGGGCTTTGCAAAGGCTTGCGAAGTTGCCTACAGAGATATTGTTGCTAATAACTATAAAATCAATCAATTAGAAAGTTATTTAATTGAAAAATTAAAGGAAATTCCTGATTGCGAAATCAATGCATTGACTAAACAAAAAGTTCCACAAATCGTTTCAGTGAGTTTTGATGCAGTTGACAAAGATACACTTCTTATGATGCTTGACTTAAATGGTGTATATTGCAGTGCTGGTAGTGCTTGTATGGCAGGTAGCAGTAAACCTAGTCATGTATTGCAAGCAATCAATATGCCTATTTCGGTTATTAATAGCACTATAAGAATCAGTTTGTCTAAAAATAACACATTTGAAGAAATTGATTTGGCAGTAAATATTATTCGTGATTGTGTCGAGAAGATAAGGGCGTATTCACCTTTCTATACTACTAGAAAAAATGCAAAGAGGAAGAAAAATGTATAATGATATTGTTTTAAATCTTTTTAAAAATCTTGACAATGCTGGTAAACTTATAAAACCAGACGCAAAAGGCGAAGCAGGTAGTGAAGAAGAAGGAGTTGTAGTACAATTCGTTATGCATATTAATGACGGCATTATTGAAAATATTCACTTTAAAGCTTTTGCTGATGTTATAACTACTGCGTGCTGTGAACTTGTTTGCAGAAAATTGAAAATGAAAACTTTAAATGAAGCGGCTTCTTTAACCAAAGAATCTTTAGAAAAAGAATTAAAAGTAGAAGGAATTGATAACAATATTAGATATGTTGTTGAAGCAGTTATCTTCGCTTTGTATGATTATAGGAATAAATTGGAAAAAAGTAAATCTAAAGCAGATGAATAATCTGTCTTTTTTTTTGCAACATAATACTAGGAGGTTAAGATGAAAGAGTTCTTATTTGGTCTTGGTCTTGGTATGGTGGCTGGTGCTTTTCTAGTTAAAAACAACAAACAAGCAAGTAAAATGGTTGATAAAGGCAACGAGGTTTTAAAAGAAACTGTACAAGTTGTAGAAGAAAAAATGAAAAAACCTAAACAAACTACTAAATAATATTTTATAATTATAGTTTATAATATAAGGTATAACAAAATAATATATATTTTAAAATTATAGTTCAAAAAAATATGGTATAACATATCAAAAATTTAATTTATTGCTTTAATTAAGATGATAAATCTTAAAAATACATAATATATAAAATTCTTCAGAGTAAATTTGGTCTTTTAAATAAAATAATTTTTATTATTTAATAAGAGTAATAGTTATAAAAGATTATAAATAATTTATTTACTGTAATTTTCAAAATTTTTTCAAATATTTATTTATTATCTTAATATTTTTAAGCAATTTTATTTAAATATGTTTTCGCTTTCAGATTTAATTTTAGGTTTTTGTTTAGATTTTATTTATAGTTAACTTATATTTGTATTAAATTAGACATAGATATGTCTAATTTTTATTGTTTTGTTAAGATTTATCATTTGATTTATTTTGAGTAAATTAAATTTTCTATTTTCTATAATTTTTTTAAAACGATTGAAAAAATATTTATCTTTTGATAGAATATTAGAATGAGAATAGCAGGTATAGATTATGGTGAAAAGAGAATAGGTATAGCATTTTCTGACCTTTTAAAAATGTTAGCCACACCTTATGGTACTTATGAAGTAAATGGAAGTATTGATTTTGAGTATTTTAAAAAATTATTTAATGACTATCAAGTTGAATTAATAGTGTTGGGACTTCCACTGAATATGAAAGGGGAAGAACAACTAATCGCCAAAAAAGTTCGTGATTTTGGTGAAAATTTAAAAAAATACACAAACTTACCTGTCAAATTCTTAGATGAAAGATTGACTTCTTCCATCGCTGATGATATTTTAAAAAGGTCAACAAAATCTTGGAAAGATAGAAAGAAAAAATTAGATAGTATGTCTGCTTGCATTATTTTGCAAGAATATTTAGATAGTTTATAGGAGTGATTATGGAAAAAAATAATGATAAAAAATTTGATAAAAATTCTAAAACAGTTGAAACAAGTCCAATTGAAAAAATTTTAGACGAAAATAATTTAGAAAATATCATTCTTTACAATGAATCTGGTGAACCTTTAGCGTTTGAACAAATTGCTTTAATTCCACTTGATAATGGAAAAGAGGAAGATGATTTATATGCTATTTTGCGTCCGGCTGAAAATTTTGGTGAAATGACAACAGATGATGTTTGGGCATTTTTGTTAGATATTGAAAATGATAATATTCTTCCTGTTCAGGACAAAGAAATTATTGATAGAGTATTTGATGCTTATAATAAGTTAGCAGGATATGATGAGGATTAAGAATTTATTTAGTCGAATTAATATTCGATAAATTATTTTAAATAGAAAAATATTTTATATATTAAAGTAATTACTAATTACAATAGAGCTAAGTTTAAAAATTATCATCTGATTAAGTTAAAAATTTGAATAAGTTATGAAATTTTATATTTGTCATTTTTAATTTAAACTTACATTAAATTACAATTAAATGATAAATTAATGATAAAATATAAATAAACTTGAATTAAAATTTTTAGTATAATAATCAAATTTATAAAAGCACAAAAGAGGGGAAATGGAATTTTTTATAAGTCTTTGTTATGTTTTCTTTATCGGTAGTATCACCGGCTGGATTATGGAACTTTTTTACAGAAGATGGGCTGGTAAAGAATGGGTGAATCCTGGTTTTTTGGTTGGGCCTTATTTACCTATTTATGGGATAGGACTTGTAACACTTTTTTTGTTTTCTAAAATAGAAATTAATTTTATTGATAATAAACTATTGGAAATCGCAGTTTTTTTCATAATGATTATGCTGGTTATGACTATAATAGAGTTTATAGCTGGATTAATTTTTATAAAAGGACTGAAAGTAAAACTCTGGGATTATTCAAAATCTTGGGGAAATATTTTAGGAATTATTTGTCCCACATTTAGTTTGTGTTGGGGTATAATAGGGACGGCTTATTATTATTTTATAAATCCTTTGATGGTTGACTTTACGGCTAAACTAAATAATAGTATTATATACGCATTTATAATTGGTATTTTAGTTGGTGTATTTATAATTGATTGTGCATATTCATTTAAAATCGCTGATAAAATCAAAAAATACGCTAAAGAAAATAAACTTGTTATTGCTTACGAGAAATTAAAAGAATCATTTATAGAATTACAGAAAAACGAGGGGAGAAAAACTAAATTTTTCACTTTAATAACTACACAAAAAAATTTGATTAATGCACTTGAAAATTACTCTAAAACAACTTCTAAAAATAATGAGTCTAATACTATTATAAATAGATTAAAATTTATTATGCTATTAAATAATTTATTACTAATACTATTGGGTGTGTGGTCATTAGTTGATGCAAATAGTGTTGAAATAGTTATTGGTATAATTTTAGGAGTTATAATAATTTTAAGAGGAATAGAAAAGATAATTGAATTTGTATTAAATAGAGTTAACAAATTATTTATATTTAATCTTGTTGAAGGTATCATTTTAATTATTTTAGGCATTTTAGTTATTATTTTAGAAAAATATACTCTTACCGCTTTTACAATATTATTGCTAATTGTCTGCGTGTCCGAACTTGCTTATTCTTTAAAATTAGTTATTAGTAAAGCAAAACAAAAAAAGATATTTATAGGCGAATTTATTTCAAGTTTAATTTATATTGCTTTAATAGTTCTTTTATCTATGTCTTTTTCAATGAATAAGGTTGAACTTTTCTTTGTTTATGGAATAGTACTTATTTTTCAAGGATTAAATTCAATTATATCAGTTGCTTTATTTGAAAATCGCAAATCAAAAAAAATTAAAAATAATTAAAAAATATTAAAAAAAGTGTTGTTATTTTATTCTTTTTGTGGTAGAATACTATTGTTGGGAGGGAGTAGGCGAAGAGCCTACTCCTAATTGTTATCTATATTTATTTTGTGAGGTTTTAATGAAAGTTAAAGATTTAGTAACGAATGCTATCGAAAATGCGTTTGATGACGAAACCGTTAATCTAGTCGATGTTGACTATGTTAAACAAAATAATGGTTATCATTTAATTGTGTTCATTGATAAACAAGGCGGAGCAGATATTAATGATTGTGAGAGAATTTCTAAAAAAATTGATCCAATAATTGATGAATTAAATCCGACTAATGATGAGCCATATTTTTTAGATGTTACATCGTATGGACTTGATAAACCTTTGATTAAAGATTTTCAACTTGATAAATATTTAAACAAAACTGTTGTTGTAAAACTTTATTCTAAATTAAATGGTGTTAAGGAATTCAATGCAACACTTTTAGGTTATGATAACAAAAATTATAAACTTAATTTCAATGAACAAGATATTGTGATTCAAAGAGATAAAGTGGCAATGCTATTGCCTTTTGTAGAGTTTTAAGGAGATATTATGGTTAATAAAGAATTTTTTAAAGCTTTCCAGGCTTTAATGGAAGAAAAAGGTCTTTCTCAAGAAGTTATTAAATCAACTTTGGAAGCTGCTATGTCAGGCGCTTATAAAAAAAATTATGGCGAGGCTAAACCTGTAGAAGTTAGATTTATTCCTGAAAAGAATACTATTAAGTTCTATTCGTATAAAACAGTAGTAGATGATGTCGTTGACCCTGAAAAAGAAATTTCTTTGCCAGAAGCTAAAAAGATTAAAAAAAGTTATAAAGTAGGTGATAGAATTTATAACGAAGAGTCTGTTAAAGAATTTAATCGTATTGCAGCACAAACTGCTAAACAGATAATTATTCAAAAAATGAAAGAAATTGAAAAGGCTAGTCTTTATTCTGATATAGCAGAAAAAGAGGGAAAATTAGTCGTTGCTAATGTTAAAAGAATTGACGGCGATAATATTTATCTTGAAATTGGAGGCACTTCACTTGAAGGCTTATTAACTCCTCGTGATATTATGCCAGAAGACAAATTTCGTCCGGGCGACAAAGTAAAAGTTTTTGTTCGTCAAATAAAAGATGATTTTAGAGGGACTATTGTTCAAGTAACTAGAACTAATACAGGATTTGTAAAGAAATTGTTGGAACTTGAAGTCCCAGAACTTTCAAATGGCGACATTTCAATTGTTAATATCGTTAGAGAACCAGGTGTTAGAACTAAAATTGCTCTTTCCAAAAAAGACAAAAATTTGGACGCTGTGGGTGCGTGTATTGGTAACCGCGGAATGCGTATAAACAATGTAATTGCAGAATTAAAGGGTGAAAAAATAGACCTTATTAATTATTCTGACAATGCTGAAGAATATATTGCTAGTGCTTTGAGTCCTGCGACTGTTTCATCAGTTGTTGCAGATTCTGCTAGTATGACCGCCAAAGTATTAGTGCCTGAAAATAAATTGAGTTTAGCCATAGGTAAAAATGGTCATAATGTTAGACTTGCTGCAAAGTTAACCGGTTACAAAATAGATGTAAAAGGCGTAAAAGAGAATGAAAAACAAGAAAATGATGTAACTACAGGAATTAATTTTGTTGTAGATGATTATGATAATATGTTTGATGATATTGAGGATTAATGATAAAGGTTAGAAGTTGTATAGCATGCAGACAAAAAAAACATAAAACAGATTTGATTAGATTTGTAAAATCTAAAGATGGTGTAATTACGTTGGATAAAAATCAAAAACTGTTTGGAAGAAGTGCTTATGTCTGTAATTGTGATGAGTGTATAAAAAAACTTGTTGATAAAAAATTGTTGAACCGGGCTTTTAAATGTAATATTAGACCCGAGATATACGAAAATTTAAGAATTAGAGGTGATGAATTTGGCAGATAATAAAAATGTAAGTTTTGAAAATTTAAAATTGCTTGCTAATCTATATAATAGTGGGGAAGTGATGAAAATCACGCAAACAGTAAGAAATAGAAAGCTTGAAATGGAAACATATTGTAGAGATGCAAGAGCGAAGCAAAAAGAAATGCTTCTTATTTCTAGTGTAGAAACAAAGCCTAATGAAGATAATACCTCAAAAACTATTGAAGAAAAGAAGATAGTTGAACCTTTAAAACAATCTAACAATGAAAGAATTGTAAATAGACAGCTTGATTACAACAAAAATTCTTTTAATAAATTAAAACAAAGCAACAATTCTTCAAACTCTTCAAACTATTCAAATTCAAGAACAAATCAGTATAATCAGCAAAATCAAAACAGACCATCCCAATCACGATTTAATAATCAAAAGGATAAACAAAGTTATAATTCTAACAATAAATTTTCAAATCAGTTTAATAAAGATAAAAAACAATTAAATTCAAATAAACCTAATTTCTTATCAAAACCTGTGCAAAAGCCTAAATTTGATTTGCCAAATGTTGAAATAAAAAGAGAACCACCAAAGAAAAAACAAAATGAAAGATATGAAGAAAAGAAATCTACAAATAAGCGTACATTGTTAAGAAAAGGTCTAATAGTTGATGAAAGTCTATTTGATGAAGATAGAGATTTTACTAGAAAATATAGACTTAAAAAGAAAGAAGAAAAGAAAGAAGTCGTTCAAAAGCATAATGGTCCTGCCATTATCACAAGCGACAATGTTACAGTAAAGACCTTGTCTGAAGCAATGGGAAAACCTGTAAGCGAAATTATTAAAAAGTTTATGTTACTCAATATGATGGTAACAATTAATTCTGTAATTGATTTTGACACTTGTGAACTTATTGCAAATGAAATGGGTGTAGAGCTTCAATTAAAGAAATCGGAAACAGGTGAAGAAAAATTACACAAAATTGAAGAACATATAAAATCGTATTCTAAAGAAGAAAGCGTTGAAAGAAGTCCTATTGTTACAGTAATGGGACATGTTGACCACGGAAAAACATCTTTACTAGATTATATTAGAAAAACTAAAGTTACCGAAAAAGAAGCAGGTGGTATTACACAACACATAGGTGCATATCGAGTGAATGTTCAGGGCAAAAGTATTACATTTATAGATACTCCTGGGCACGAAGCCTTTACTGAAATGCGTGCAAGAGGTGCTCAAGTTACAGATATTGCTATTTTAGTAGTTGCTGCAGATGATGGTATAATGCCACAAACTATTGAAGCTATTAACCATATCAAAGCGGCGAATTGTCCTATGATTGTTGCAATCAACAAGATGGATAAACCTCAGGCAAATCCTGAAAAAATTTTAACCCAACTTGCAGAACAGGGTGTATTGCCAGAAGAATGGGGTGGAGATGCTATTGTTGTTAAAATTTCCGCTTTAACAGGTGAGGGTATTGATAAACTTTTAGAGACAATTTTGTTGGTTGCTGAACTTTCTGATTTAACCTGTAACCCTAATGTACCTGCTATCGGTAGCATTATTGAAGCAAGACTTGATAAGGGTAAAGGTGCAGTTTCTTCTGTGCTTGTAAAAGATGGTACTCTACACATAGGGGACACTATTGTGTCGGGAACTTCTATCTGTAAGGTTAAAGCAATGATGGATGAAAACGGCAAACGATTAAAAGAAGCTGGGCCTTCTTGTCCTGTGCAGGTTTTAGGATTTGATACTGTGCCTGTTTCTGGTGAGACATTCACTGTAGTCGATGAAAAACTGTCAAAAGAAATTGTTCAAGAAAGAGTTGCAAAACTTAAAAATGCTTTGGCTAATACTACTAGTGCAAATTCGTTAGAAGATTTAATTGCAAAAACTAGCAATAACAATGTTAAAGTTTTAAATATGATTTTGAAAGCAGATGTTACAGGTTCTTTGCAAGCCATAATTCAATCTATTGCAAAATTAAACAATGATGAAATTAAAGTAAATATTTTGCATAGCGGTGTGGGTGCTATTACCGAATCTGATGTAATTTTAGCAGAAGCTTCAAATGCTATTATTGTTGCATTTAATATTAAAACGGATGCAAAAGTTAAGTCTAGTGCTGATAAATTGAAGGTTAAAATTAGTGAATATAATATTATTTATGACTTATTAGATAATATCGAACGCGTAATGAAAGGTATGAAAGAACCTAAATTTGAGGAAGAATATTTAGGGCGTGCTGAAATTATTATGGTATTCAAACTTTCATCAAATGGATATGTCGCAGGGTCATCTGTAAAAGATGGTAAAATTGTTAGAAATGCTCATTGTAGAATATTGCGTGATGGCGAGGAAATTGTTAAAACTACAATTTCTAGTGTGAAAATTGTCAAAGATGATGTAAAAGAAGCTTTAAAGGGAAGAGAATGTGGCATTAAATTCCAAAATTTTGATGAGTTTAAAGTTGGCGATATAATAGAATGCTTTAATTTAAAGCAAATTGATTTATAGGTGAATTATGAATAATAGGTTAGATAGAGTGAATGCTGAAATTAAAAGAGAAGTAAGTATTATTATAAATAACAAACTAAGAGACCCTCAAATCACAGACTTAATAAGTGTTACCGATTGTGAGGTATCACCAGATTTAAGTAGTTGCAAAGTATTTATTTCTGCGTTTGGAAATATGGATAAACAAGATTTATTAAATCGTATAAAAGGTGCTGGTGGCTTTATTCGAAAGGAATTGGCTCATAGTATTAGACTTAGAGTTACTCCAAGACTTGAATTTTTCTTGGATAATTCAATAGATTATGGTAAAAAAATTGACGATATGTTAAAAAATATTAAATATTCGTCTGATGATTTTAAAGATAATAACTAGGTGGTATTATGGACGGCTTTTTAGTTGTAAATAAAGCAGAAGGTTGGACTTCAAATGATGTAGTTGTAAAATGTAGAAATTTGTTAAAAGAAAGCAAAGTGGGGCATTTGGGAACACTTGACCCTATGGCTACAGGCGTTTTGGTATTAACTATTGGAAAGGCTACAAAAACTTTTGAAAGTTTTAAAAGCAAAGATAAAGAATATATTGCAAGAATAAAATTTGGCATTTTGACTGATAGTTTGGATATAACCGGTAAAATAGAAGAAGTCGACAATGAGGCAAGTCAAAAGGTAAATGAACTAGCAATTCGAAAAAATCTAGATAAATTCATAGGTAAAATTTCACAAATACCACCAAAATTTTCAGCAAAAAAAATAAATGGAAAGAAAGCTTACGACTTGGCAAGAGAAAAAAAAGAAGTGGTGTTAGCACCTTGCGAAGTAGAAATAAAATCGTTTAATCTAATTTCATTTGACCTCACATCTTTAGAAGGAGAGTTTCAAATTGTATGCTCGGGTGGCACTTACATAAGGTCGCTTGCAAGAGACTTAGGCGAAAGCTTAAATACAGTAGCAACTTTGACAAAACTTGAAAGAACAAGGGTTGGGTACTTTCATATTGATGAAGCGATTGACAATTCAGAATTAAAAAAAGAAAATATTGAAAAAATACAAAAATCTATATTGCATTTAAATTTATAAATTATTTACAAATATATAGTTATGTGATATAATAACATTAAGTTTTGATGATGAATTTAATGGTCAATTCAAAAAACTAAATATCTATTATCATATAAATTTTTATTACGAATATTAAAAGGAGAAAATTATGTTAGCGGGAGATATTAGAAAAGGAGTTATTTTTGACGATGGTAGTAGTACAGACCCTAAAAATC
>CASFFI010000017.1 GCA_949293925.1 uncultured Christensenella sp.
ATTTCCATATCCAGATACGCCATTTACACTAACAGAAGATACATCTTGACCAAGTTTTTGTAAACTAGCACTTGAAATTTCAATATTGTAATTTCTAGCACAAACAGCATAAAGCTTCAAAGACATAGATGAAGGATTATAAAAGTTAGTATCTGCAGGTAGTAAATAGGCATTTAATAAATTAGCACCAGTATACAAATTAGATTTGTTTTCAAAATAATAACTTATATTATCATTAATTGCTATTGACCTATACCGTTGATAATCATTATAACTGATAGCATTAGCATCAACTTTGTTTACAGACCAGAGTCCACCGAAAGTGTATTTTCCACTATAAGTATTAACAGAATTTCCACCAAACTGTGAAGATAATATTGAAAAATTGCTGTCAATAGTAATTTTTTGTCCTAAATATTTAAAATAATTGTTAGTATTTTCAGGGTCGTTGTAAAGATAAAGGTCAAATTCTAATAAATTCCAGTGAGCATAAAGAGTGATAGAATCCCTTTCTCCCAAATCCCAAATCCAAGTAGTACTCGTATTAGCATCAAAAGCATCTCCACCTGTTGGGTCATTCCACCAACCCGAGAAATTATAACCAGTTCTGTAAGTGTAAGGATAAGGCTGCGTTGACACATTTCCCGCTATTATAGGATTATCTTCGCCAAAGGTAACTTCTAAAGATGATGGTGTGGTAGCGACTCCACCATTAGAGTCAAAATAAATTGTATAAGTTTTAGCAACCCAGTGAGCATAAATAGTAAGCGTATTAGTAGTTTCATCTAAAAAATTATATATATCATTTGACCAAACAATTTCATCATTAAACTTGTCAATATTAAAAACTAAATTGCCAAAATGATCGCCCCAATAATCAAAATTATAACCCAATTTAGTAATATCAACAATATCTGAATCCTCAGGGAATAATGCTTGTTTAGATGAACTAGTAGGATTTAATTGCGATTCAAATGTAACAGTTTGATAACTCAAATCCGATTCAGGATTACCATCTGTTACAAAGTGTCCTTCATCATCTGCCCCCGTAGTAGTAATATCAGTATAAATAACAACATTCACTAATTCAATAAAATACTGATTTAAAGTATCCACCCTTATTACATTTTCTCCAGAATATGTATTTCCTGCCAAGACATGAGTAAATAAATCATCATACTCCAATATAAAGGTAAACCCATTTTCGCTAACATCAGTGATTTTTGCATTGGCCACCTTTGTTACATTTATGTTATAAGCCGTTCCCACGTCAATTTTTATAGTTTCATTTAGTTTTACTTTTGTTAAATCAACACCATAAGAATTTAATGCTGTCAATTCAAATGAAACAGTATGATTCCCCACTTGCCAATTTGAAGGGAAAATAGGTTGTTCAGAAGATTTGACAACGTTAAATATTCTAGAATTGTCTATAGAACAATTCCTAGCAAAAGTAGTCCTACCGCCAACTTCAATCATATTTGCGGAACCAAAACTGCCCTGACTAACCCCAATACCAGCTTCATTTCTTTCATAATATGTAGTACGATTATTATTATCATAAAAACTATAAAATACATTAAATGTATAACTACCCACAACTTGATTATGAAGCACATAACTATTATACACTTGTCCAACAGAACTTATTTCAGTAGTCGAATTAATTGTTGCTGGATTATTAGTATTATCTATTGTTATTTCTGGTCTAGGAACATCTTGAGTCAAAAGAACAACATGAATATTAATATAAAATTTTACATCTATTACAAAATTATCATAAACACAATTTTCAACATGACCTACATTTGAACCATAAATACTTCCCACGTGTATTTCATCGTATGTTGAAATATAATAAACACCCCAATATGATAATACTTGCCAATTACCACCATTATATATTTCATCGTCATTATAAAATGAATGACTATAAATCAAACTGCCTTTTACACTTGCATTTTTTATTGTTCCATTATTAAGACCAGCAATTCCACCCGCATACGCCCCTGTACCAAAAATATAACTATTATTACCTACTTGTATATTCCCAGAAAAAGTGCAATTTTCAATAATTCCATAATTTTGTCCCGCAATTCCACCTGCGTATATTAAAATATCTTCTGCTTTGTCGTATCCATATCTACTAAAAGAATGGTCATATACTTCTCCTGTTGCCCAATCTTTATATATAGGGTCCAAGATCATATTCCCTTCAACATTTAAATCATATACAGCGCCAGTTACCCCTATATATCCAAATAATCCAGCCCAGTAATTTACTACTGAATTATTATTTTCACCAGCATTATTATATTGCATTGCTGCATAATTAATATTTGTAAAAGATATAGTATGCCCATTTCCATAAAATCTTCCATTAAATGGTCTGTTAATATTTCTACCTATACTATGACAGCCTTCACCTGTAAAAGCATTGCCTAAATCAATATCATTTAACAATACAAAATTTACATCATTATAAGCATCACTTTGTATTAAAAATTGCTTCAAATCATTAGCAGTAGTTATATAAATAATATCAGTACCATCAACCACTCCATAAAACCCTTCATCATAAGCATTTACATTATTAATTTTAACAAAAAAACTTATACTAGGCATTATTACTGCTAATACAATTATACCAACTAACAGCATTAATTTATTTATTAATTTTTTATACTTCTTATTAATATTCATATATGCCCCTAAATTATAAATACTAGATTACTTAAATTACTATTATTATAACAAATATATATACTTTTAGACAACTATTTGCAAATATTTACAAAATTATATGTTGAAAATGTGTTAAAAAAAGACCTGAATTTTTTTCAAGTCTTTTAAATTATGTAATTTAGATAATTTATTTTTCTAATACCCTTTCATCTTGTAATGCATCAAATAAAGGTTTAGTATGCTCACAATAATTAATTGTTACTCCTTTGCCTGAAGTGTAATTATTATATTCTTGAAAATTATAAAAAGCCGTTACGGGATATGAATAACCATAACAACTTCCATCTTCATTATAATGCATTTCATTATCATGCTCTGTTCCACAACATGAATGATATTTTACATATTCAAGATCCTTTCCACCCACATCTCTAGTTTCAATAGATTTTGGCACTAAAAATTTAATATTCAATGCAATTAATTTATCAAACGTACTTTTATCTCCATAAATGATTCTTAGATACATTTGTTCTACTAAGATAGAATACAACATACCATTAAAACCAACCTCATCTCTAGGAAATGGAAAAGTTACATATATTAGTTTTTCATTTTTTTGTTCTGGCAATGCTTGTTGTAATAAATTCAAATTTTCTTCATTAAACACACCAAAACCATCTAACGTATAATCTAAAGAATAAGCCGCCAAAAATTCTACAAGTGTATCATCATCTATCTTTTCAACATTTTCATTTACATAACTAGGATCTGCTGCCATTTTTAACATTTCTGGAAGATTTTCTAGAGTTTTATTTACTTTTCCTACAGTTATGGTTACTTTTTTACCATTTGGATCAGTAACTGTAACTGTTTTTAAACCATCTACTAAACCTTGAAAACCTTTTGACAATTCACAGCCTGCCATAACCCCAGCCGAACTACCAGCCATAATTCCAGCGAATATAACACTTAAAATTTTCTTTTTAGTTTCAGCAGATAATTTTCCATTCCCATTTCTTTGAATTGATTCTTTTAACAAACTCATAACACACCCCCAAAGGTTTATTTATATGTATATGCTATCATTAAACTAAAGATTTGTCAATACCCCTAAAAATTATTTTTTAAAAAAAATAACAAAATCTAAAATATTTTAAAAAATTTACAATCAAAGTACTAATAAACTTCAAATCAACTCTCAATCAACTTAAATTACCCGTCCCTATTATAAATTTACAAAATATAACTTTAAAACCTTTTAAACTTAAATTCTTACAAAAATAACTATACTCAACTTTATACTATACCCACCACTTTTACAAAAATATCTCATTTTACCTAACATCTTACCCAATACTATCACCTTACAACTCTTACAAAAATTAACAAATTTGACCTTATTCTGATACAAAAGCAACTATATTCTACACAATATTTTAAATACTTTTAAAAAGTAATCACATTTACCAAATGCAATTAATACTATTACAATATAAACACATTTAACCTAATACACTTACCTTACCACTATTACATAATAAATTTTAACTTATACTACTTAAAAAATAATTCCATTTAACTTTGTTCTATTACAAAAATAACTAAATTCAATCCAATATTCTTATTACTTTTAAAAAAGCAATCACATTTGACCAAATACTATTAATACTATTACAAAAATAAACACACTTGAACTTATATTCTTACCTTTTCACTCTTACAAAAATTAATAAATTCTACTTATACTCTTACTATAATTGCAAAATTCAAAAGCGGTTAAATATTAAAAAAAAAGGCTGTAGCCTATTTAATGATTATTTAATTCTGTTAAAAACAATTTTAAAGTTTTAAAGTATATTCACCAACTAACTTATATTGATTATTTAAGTCATTTTCTGTAAATATGTATTCTTCTTTTCCTTGTTTTGAATTCAATGAGCATTCATTTTCAACATCTTTTTTATCTATATTTTGCTCATAATTTACCGAATCATCAACAACTTCCTTGTCATTTCGAGCCTCGCACGCTGGCATAAATAACAGCATTGCTGTCAAAATACTTCTTGCTAATGTTAAACGAATTGAGTTTTTTACTATTCTATATCTATGAAATTTTATTTTGCATAAAATTTTACTTAACAAATTACAATTTTCTTGTATGTTTTCACTATTTTCCAATATCCCTCCTGCATACTATAAATTTAATTATACAAAAATCGTTACAAATATGTCAAACATTTTAAAAAGATAAAAAATTTTAACACAATTTACCTAAATTAATTATATTTTGCCATAATTAATCTAAAAAAGATTCAATATTTCATCATAAAAATTTAACATTTAATCTTAAACTATTGAATTGATAAGAAACACAATCATAACAATATCACTTTACAATGATACCACTACAACCATATCAATTTTACATTATTATAATATCAATAAACCAAAACAATATTACATCAAAAACATATCACCATAACAATCCCACTACAATCATAACAACATTACTTTACAATAATATCAAAACAACCATATCAATACATTAAATTGTATTGTGTTTACCATAATATTAAATTTTAATATTTTGTTGAATTTATTTATAATTAAAATGAATTAAAATAAAATAGCAACTGCTACTGACTTATCTTTTTCATGTGACAAAGAGACTTCTATTTTACCAACCCCCAGATTTTTAGAAAGGTTGTACAACTTATTATTTTTTTCATCAAGTAAATCAATTAAAGATACATTATCTAAATGAGATACAAACACATCTTTGTAAGACAAATTTTTAGATTTAAATGCTTTAATAACTGCCTCTTTACAACACCAAATTGCAGTCAAATGCATTAAATAATCTTTATATTTTTTTGCGTACAATATTTCATCGCTAAAAAAAACACGACCTAACTTTTCATCGCTCCAATTTAAAAATCTTTTATTATCTTCTATATCAATGCCAATAAACATATAAACACCACCAAATACTGATTAATTAAAAATTACAAATACAATTCTAATTTCTATTATTAAAAATAAGTATTTTTAAAATAATATTTTTATAAATTATAAAATTCTATATACCCCAAATTAATATTGTCATAAAATATTTTATTATAAAGACCAATCTATAGGAGTTTCACCTTTTTTTAATAAAAACTCATTACATTTAGAAAAATGTTTACAGCCAAAAAAGCCATTATATGCTGACAATGGACTAGGGTGTGCTGACTGTAAAATCAAGTGATTAGGATTATTCAAAATTTTTAAAAATCTTTTAGCGTGTCCACCCCAAAGCAGAAATACAATAGGTCTATCTATTTGATTAATTAATTCGATAATTTTAGTAGTAAACTCCTCCCAGCCGTGTTTTGCGTGTGACATAGGCTTGCCCTGTTCCACTGTTAAAGTAGTGTTTAATAACAAAACGCCCTGCCTTGCCCAAGGTCTTAAATCAGTTGACGGACTGCATTTAATATTCAAATCATTTTCAATTTCTTTTTTAATATTAGTAAGACTTGGTTGTGGCGTTCCATTTGCACAAGAAAACGCAAGGCCATCTGCTTGTCCAAAAGTATGGTATGGGTCTTGACCTATAATCACAACTTTAATTTTATCAATAGACACCAAGTTTAATGCTGTAAAAATTTTTTCTTGTGGTGGGAAAATAGTCTTTGTTTTGTATTCATTATTTAAAAATGAAAATAGATTAATTTTATAATTTTCATCAAATTTATTTTTTAAAATATCACTCCACGATTTATTTAAAACGTAACTCATAAATTTATTATAAAACATACAAAAAAATATTGCAAACATAGTTTTATAAAACATTATGATATATTTTTAATACGTTATATAATATTTTTTTATATTTTATATGTCGAAATATGTCGAATAAAATTTAATTAAAATTAAGTAATTAATAATCAAAACCATTGACTAAAATATTTTCAGTTTTGTTATTCTATAGAAATTTTGAAAATTAAACATTTATTTTATAACTATGAAGTTAAAACTTAAGATTGAAAATTTCACAAATTTATTTGTTTCGATTTTTTATTACAGAACTCTAATATTGAAAATCTTAATTGTATTGTTTATAATTTTTTAAAAACTTAAATTAATAATTTTAAATTTATTTATTCCAATACCTTATTCTAAAATTCTAATATTGAAAATCTTAAATGTTGATAGTTTATATTTTGATAGTTATTTTAAAAACAATCGTATTAAAAAATATATTTTGATTATTCATTGTAAATTCAATAAACATTAATATTTTTTTAAATTATTTAATTAAAAAAAGAATTTTTGATGAAAAGTTGGTATTTTTATCAAAAATTTAACAAAATATTAAAAATTTTATTGTATTTTTAAATTTTAATCTTTACTTGCACTATCGCCAGCAATTGCACCCTCTGCACAAGCAGTAATAATTTGTTTCA
This sequence comes from uncultured Christensenella sp., assembly GCA_949293925.1. Classification (GTDB taxonomy): domain Bacteria; phylum Bacillota; class Clostridia; order Christensenellales; family UBA1242; genus CASFHD01. The sequence goes on from CASFFI010000017.1 coordinate 7,137, forward strand.
ATCTATGGTCAGTTATATCACCGCAAGCATACACATTTTCAACACTTGTTTGCATATCTTTATCAACAATAATATAACCGCTTTGAGATTTCTTCACATCAATATTTAAAAAGTCCAAATCTGGAATTCTTCCAATCGCTATAAACACTGCATCTACATCTAAACCCAAACCGCTACAAAAGTCAATTCTTTCTACTTTATCTTTTCCCTTAATTTCCTTTGTGCACTCATTCAAAACAAAAGTAACATTTTTTAATTTTTTAACTTTTTCTATTACAATATTATCTGCTCTAAAACCCTCACGCCTATGCACCAAATAAATTTTTTTAGCAATTTTAGAAAGGTATAAAACATCTTCAAACGCAGTATTTCCGCCACCTATTACAGCGACAGTTTTATCTTTAAAAAAGAACCCATCGCAAGAAGCACAATACGAAACACCTCTTCCTGTAAATTCTTTTTCGCCCGTGCAATTTAACAATCTTTCTTTTGCCCCGCTTGCTATTATTAGCTTTTTAGCACAGTACTCATTATCTTTAGTTACAACACAAATTTTTTCTTTTTCTTTCTTGATTGAGACAATTTCTTCATTAACAATTTCCGCACCCAAATTTTTAACTTGTTCAACCATCTTTTCGGTTAACGAAAAACCATCAATACTTAAAAATCCAGGATAATTTGCAATATCATGACTTAAAACCGCTTGCCCACCTGGTGCAAGTCTTTCAAAAATTTTAACACTGCAACCTGCTCGCCTTGCAAACAGTCCTGCGGTAAGTCCAGCAGGTCCCGCCCCAACAATTATGATATCGTCCATTTCCCCTCCAAATATTTCTAAATTTAAATTGAATTTATAGTTTTATAAATAGTCTTAAAATTTATTTTTATTTTGTTTATCTAAACAATCATCTTTATTACCATTTTTTTAAATTCAATTATTAATTATATATTTTTATTTTATGAATTGATTAATAATTTATATTCTAAAACATATAAATTTAATCAAAATTTTTATTTTTTTATTAATTTGCATATTTTTTATGTTCTTTTTAAAAAATTTAGGCAAATTTTAATTATTTTAATCAAATATTGTTTTATATTATCGTTTTATTTTCTTTTTATTTTTCATGGCATTTAATCGCTTTTGAAACGCAATGATTTAAAATATTTAAGTTAATAAAAATTAAAATTACAAAATCAAAATGATATTAAGGTGTAATTCTTTCTGGTCCACGGAAGATAAACATTGCTTCTTTTATAGAAGGTAATTCTAATAAATTCATAGTAATTCTATCAAGCCCTAAACCAAATCCTCCGTGAGGCGGACAGCCGTATTTAAAGAACTGCAAATAGAATTCCACATCTTTATCAAGGCCCTTTTCCTTTGCTTGTTGTTGCAAAATCTTATATCTATGTTCACGCTGAGCACCAGTAGTAATTTCTACACCTTTCCAAATCAAATCATATCCTTGTGGAATACCGTCTTTTCTTAAATGATAGAAAGCACGCTTTTTAGCACCATAATCTGTTACAAATAAAAATTCGTGCCCATATTTTTCTTTGGCAAATTCTCTACATAATTTTTCTGCCTCAGTAGTTAAATCATCTTTTTCATCATCTGGCACTACCAAGTTATACTTTTTTTCCAACTCGCTATAAAGGTCTTTTAATTTTATTCTAGGGAAAGGCAAAGAAGGAACAACTACTTCTACACCAAAATATTCTTTAATCAATTTTCCATACTTTTCTTTTACATTTTTTAAAGCAAACTCAAGCATTTCTTCTTCAAGTGTCATAATATCTTCATAACTTGTTATATTAGATATTTCCAAATCAAACCCGGTGAATTCAGTGGTGTGTTTTCTTGAATGCGATTTTTCTGCACGGAAAACTGGACCACATTCAAATATTCTTCCCAAACCGCCAGCCATTGCCATTTGTTTATAAAATTGTGGACTTTGCGCAAGATATGCATATTTATCAAAATATTTTACTTGAAAAACTTCAGAACCACTTTCTGATGCTGTTGCAATTAATTTTGGTGTATGAATTTCAATAAAATCTTTATTTAATAAAAATTGTCTTAAAGCACAAGTAAATTCAGTTTGCACTTTGAACATTAATAAATTTTTATCCTGCCTTAAATCCAACCATCTGTAGTCTAATCTTTGGTCAATAGAACTATCTTCACTTATAGGATTAACATCAGCTGTACTTGTAATTTTTACAGAAGATGCTAAAACTTCTTTACCGCCAAGCTTTACAAATTCGCTTAAAATTAATTCTCCATCAACTTCCACAGTTGCACCAGGAACTAATTGTAAAAATATATCTGCGATTTCTGGATGAACTAACTTATCAACTGTCAACTGAATTTTTCCTGAAAAATCTTTTAAAACTATAAATTGGATATTTTTTTTATCTCTTATAGTTTCAATCATTCCTTGAAATTTAACTTGTCCTTCTTTTAATTTTGAAATTTGTGTAACCATACATTCTCCTAACTTACAATCATATAATTTATACATAAAAAAAATTATATAACTATATTTAGTTGCGATTATAACACAAAAAATTACTATTTTCAAGCATAGAGATTACAAAGATTAAAAAGTTTAAAAAAAGCAAATGTTTTTGCTTTTATCATTTTATACTTATTGACCAATAGTTTGGGAAACTTCCTGTAACTGCCCCTGTTATCAATAAAATTAAATAATCTGCAATTATAAAAATACCCAAAATTAATGCTATGTAAAATCTAACTTTTGAGTGGATTTTATTAATCATTTTTACTGCTACTGGAAATACACATTCCATTAAAATTATAATTCCCAAAGTAAATGCAGTAGTAGTTGGAATACTTGTATATCTGGTAATATGTAAAGGAATATTAAGATAATTCCATGCCTTTATTCCAAAAGCCTTTTCAAACAAAAGTCCTACCGACATTTCACCAATTAATATTACAACAAAAAGTATTACAAAATATAAAACAACTCGCAAAATTTTATTAATTTTTGTATCTTTGGGCAATATTTTATATTTAAAGAATCTCATTTTTGTTGGAGTTCCAAAAACCACAAATAATATAAACACACCAATTCCATAGGCGCATAAAAAAGGTAAGAGTTGATGCCTGTCATCAAAAACCCCAATTCTAACCAATCTAAATAAATTTTCAACTATAAACCCTAAAAACGCACCTATGTAGCAGATGATAAGTAGTGTTGAAATTTCAACGCCAAAAATTTGTTTATTTTTCTTTATATTTTCTTCCATATAATCCTCTATATGAATGTTAACAATTTTTTGTCGAAAAATCAAGAAAAAAAAATGGGCTAACTTGCCCATTCTTCTGGCATAATTCTAAATTCTTTAAACCACTCAGTATCCTTTAAAATAGTATTATTATTTGAACAACTAACTGTTACTAAAATATCTTCATAGTTACAAGTTACCACTATATTTCCATTCATTGAAGTATATTGTCCATTTTTGTAATCCACGCAAAGAGTAGTTACATAAACTTGATTAGTATATGGAGCAATATTATCTATGAAAATTTGAGTTGGGAATTGATTTTCATTTTTGCTTGTATATTCACTGCTTCCAGCACAACAACATACACAAACTACTTTTGGTTGTATCACACTCATTAATAATTCACTAGAACTTGTTTTTGAACCGTGATGACCTGCTTTATATACATCAACTTGCGGAAGAGTGTTATTTTCAACTAAAGATTCTTCTCCATCTTCTTCCAAATCTCCTGTAAATAAATAGTGTTTTTCCTCTCCATTTATAGATGTTTGATTAATCATAGCACACACAGAATAATCATTTTCAGAACTCGCTTTTTCTTCATAAAATCTTTGATAAAGAATTTCTAATGTAACATATTCACTTAAGTTATAAATTTTTTGTGCACCATCAGTTTCATTATAGCACTCTAACGCTGTGTAAACTGTAGTTGCCTCACCATTTTCATTTTGAGCATTATTTCTTTCTCTGATATAATTTTTATACATTGTAGAAGATGTATTGTCCGTTCTTGCAAATTCTATTATAGTATTTACTTTATATAAATCAAATAAACTATCAACTTTTTGTGAAGTGGCAAATCCTGCATAATGGTCTTGATGTGCGTGAGTCACTATAACATATTCTAACACACCGTCAGTGCAATAATTGTTTATATAATTAGAAATTGTAGATACACTGCTAGTCCTACTACCTGCGTCAATTAATATATCAACATCTCCACATTTGATATAAGTAGAATCTCCAGTATACTTGTTGCCTAATTCCATGAAATGAATAGATAAATCATTGTTTTTTATAACTTCTACATCAAGTTCGCCAACATTTGCACTTGCCACATTTGTTTGAATTTTTCCTGGAATCTCATAACTAGAAGGCAAAGTGAAAACATACATTGTCCCAACAATTAGGACAAACCCAATTACAAATGATATTGTAAAAATAAATATGTAAAAAAGTTTAGAATGTTTTTGTTTAGTTGCCATATTACACCTCCTGATTTAAAACAAAAATTGTACGAATTAATGTGACATTTTTAAATTTAATATTGTCTATTTTATATATAGCATAATAAACACCAGCAACAGAGCAATCAACACTTTCAACTTCAACCGCATCAAAAGTATTATCTTGTCTGTATTTATATGTAATGTTAACCTTATTTGAAATGTCTTTACCAAATGAAATACACTTTACGCCCAATTCAGTGTAAGTTTTTAAATTTTCATCTGGACCTATATAAACATTAATTTCATTGTTGGAATAAGCAATCATTTCAAAGCAATCATTTTTACAAAAATAACCATACGAAAAATAGCCCGCAATGGCGCCAATTACCAAAAAGACAATAACACCAATTGTCAGTGCAGTATTTTTCTTAATCTTGCGTTTTATACTTGAACTAATCTTTGTCGAAGCGGTATTAGTTTTTTTATTTTCTCTTTCTTTTCTTTTTAATTCATTCCAAGCATCCCAATTAGACTTTTTCTTTTTTGCCTTTAAATCATCATTACTTGCCATAATCCCCCACTTTTTACAATTATAACAAAATAGAAAATAAAAAACAAAACAATTAATGTATTTAAAATCAAAATAAAAACTTAATACACAAAATAAGAAAATAGAAAAACAGTATCTTTATTCTTTTAATTGTACTTATGAAAACACAAAAATATTTACAATTAAAACATAAAGATATTTACAACTTAATTCATTTTGAGTGTTAATAAAATTTTTAAATATCAATAAAATTATTAAAATTTTGCTTTTTTGTGATTTTTATATTATTTTTTTATATTTTTTATAGTTTTTTGTGTAATTTTGTTTTAATTAATTTTTTATAAATTCTTATTGCAATATAAATTTATCTATACCTTCTTAATATATAGTTATACATCATCCAATTTTTAATTTTAATCAAAAAAATTTATCAACCTAGTAGAACATACAAAAAGTTATAGTGACACGACACACAAATTAATTTGTTGAAAAAAATAAATTTATGTGATATAATGTAAAAATTATAGAGGTGCAAATGAAATTATATGGACCAATATTTTTAATAAGTTTTAGTTTAATAATAGGTCTTAATGTAGCATTCAATACAAGTACAAATAGTGAAATACTTCTAATGTTATTATTAAGCATCTTTATTAGTTTCTTAATAGATGCTGTTGTAGCATTCATAATACACAAATTGCCACGAAAATATTTTAATCCTTATAGTAAATTTTTTAAAGTATTCACTTTTGAAAGAAAATTCTATGAATTTATTCAAATTAGAAAATGGAAAGATTTAGTTCCAGAAACTGGTCAGCTCTGTAACTTCAAAAAGAACAAAATTTATAAACCAAACGATGCACTTTACTTGTATAAATTTATGGAAGAAACTTGTTATGCAGAATTAATGCATTTTTTGTGCAGTATATTATCGTATGGAATCTTACTACTAGGATTTATAAACTTAAAATTAATGATAACAATTTGTTTACCAATTGCCATATTAAATTCAATTACGCAACTTTTACCCGCATTGATTCAAAGATATTTAAGACCACGACTAAAACTTATGTATAATCGAGTGATAAGAAACAATAACCAAACTAATTAACTTTAATTCAAAATCCAAGTCAAGCACAATTTTAGCAAATTTTAAAATAAATTACTTAATAAATAAAAAGGAAATTATGAGAATTGGTATAGATTTAGATGGAGTAGTTTTTGATAGCGAAACTACATTTAGAGTGTATGAAGAAATTTTTTCTATTGAAAATTTGAAAAACGATAATATCATAGATAGACTTGAGCCAAAATATCAAAAAAGATACAACTGGTTAAATTCCGAACAAGAGATGTTTAATAAAAAATATCTTTTACAAGCAGCAAAAGAAAGCGACTTTATGCCAGGCTTTAAAATTATTTATGAAAAACTTAAAAAACTAGGGCACGAAATTATAGTCATAACTGCACGAGGTGGATTAATAAAAGAAATGAAAGACACTGCCATAGATTTCTTAAAAAAGAATAAAATAAACTTTGATAAATATTATTGGGAAGTTGATAATAAATTAGAAATTTGCAAAAAAGAGAATATTGATATAATGATAGATGATGACTATAAAATAATTAAACAAATAAGTTCAGCAAATATTAAAACTTTATATTTTAGAGACACTAATTTGAAAAAGTTAAAAGAAACAAAATACATTCATGAAGTAAACAACTGGGGTGATATATACAGATATTTTAAAACAAATAAATAATTTGTTAACTCATCACATACCACACTTTTATATACATATATCATTAATACTAAAGCGTATAAATTCAATTATTTTAATAAAATTGAAATTAAAATAATGATTATTAAATTATCTAATTATTTGTAAATATAAAAGCCAAATAATTGCATTTTTATTTATAAGAATATATATTAAATTATAAATATTACAAAAATTTTGAAATGTTGCTAAAATAATAAAAAAGGAAAAAGGTTAATAAAATGAAAGTTTTAACTATTTGCGGAAGTATGAAGTTCTCGAACGAAATGCAAAACATTGCTTGGGATTTAGAAGCAAATAAAGGTTATTCTGTTATTCAATGTGTTTATAACATAGATGATGAAATAATAACTGAAGAAAAAATTATGAATTTAAATCATTCTCATTATAAAAAAATTGATTTATGTGATGCAATATATGTAGTAAATATTAATGGTTATATAGGGTCTCAAGTTAAGAAAGAAATAGAATACGCCTTGTCTAAAGGTAAAGAAATAATTTATCATGTAAACCCCAATTAAAAAATGAGAGCGAATTTGCTCTCAAATGTGGTTGGAATGAGTGGACTCGAACCACCGACCCCCACCTTATCAGGGTGGTGCTCTAACCGGCTGAGCTACATTCCATCGGCTTGTTTTAGTGACTTTACCAACTGTCATTGATGTGCTCAAAAGTGGTCAAATACACCTTATCAGGGTGGTGCTCTAACCGACTGAGCTACATTCC
>CASFFI010000018.1 GCA_949293925.1 uncultured Christensenella sp.
GGACTATTTGGTAAAACAATATTTAATTCTTTTTCTAAATCAAACAATTCATCTAGAAGTCTGTCATACTCTACATCACTTATTGTAGGTTTAGCCAAAATGTAATAATTGTAATTATGTTTATTTATTACATTTATCAATTCTTTCATTCGTTCTATTTTTTCCATAAAATCCCCGATATATTATAAATATTTTACAAAAATTTCAAGATTTAAAGAAATTTTAAGTTTTTTTTCATATTTTTTTTAATTTTTCATTTATTTTTAATTTTTTATTAATTTTCAGTTTCTATTTTATTTATAAAAGCAACTAAAAATTATTATGTGAAATTTTAAATTATAATTATAAAATCATAAAATCTTAAAAACTCAAATTACATAAATGTGATAGGAGCAAAATCCAAACTTAAGGTTTTCTTCCCGAATACTCCGAAATCTATTTCAACGCAATGATTAGAGTTATAAGTAGAAATATCAGTTATAACACCTGAACCAAATCTTGGGTGTCTAACCATCGCGCCCACGGTAATTTTGTCTTTGTTAAAATTATTTTTACTAACCGGCGAACTAGAAGTATTTGTTGTTGAAAATGCAGAAATGTTATTTGGTGATGAAAATTTATGTTTTGTATTTTCGTTTAAAGGATTTGAATGTCTGCCACCATACGAATTATTATACGCATTAGAGTATTCGCTATTATAGAAATTTATTTTTTGTGGCAATATATCAATTTCCTTTAAAAATCTACTTTTAAGTGTCAAATCTCTTTTACCATATAAAAATCTAGTTTCGCACGATGTTAAAAACAAATATTTTTTAGCCCTAGTAATTGCAACATACATAAGTCTTCTTTCTTCTTCCATATCATCTTCGCCTTCATATCTATACAAAGGGAAAATTTTATCTTCCATTCCAACAACAAACACAGCTTCAAATTCAAGACCTTTAGCAGCGTGTACAGAAGCAATCGTTATGCCATCCGTATCATCTTTATCCATATCAGTTGTAAGTGATACACTTTCCAAATAATCTTTGAGTGTTGCATCAGGATTATTTAGATTATAATCATAAATCGACTTAAAAAGTGAATTTATATTTAATAACCTTTCTTTGTCTTGTTCATCATGTTTATCAAAACTTTCTAAAATATTTGCATTTTTTATAATATAATCAAACAAATCATAAATATTTAATTCTTTTGCTTTCATATCTATATTTTCAAGCAAAGTTTTTAAAGGCATTAGTTTTTGTTTAAGTGAATTTGGAAGTTCAGGAAAGTTTTCACAACCCAAAATGACAGTTTTTAAACACACAGAATATTGTGATGCTACTTCTTCCATTTTTTTAATGCTAGAATCACCTATTTTTCGTTTTGGGAAATTTATAATTCTTGCAATATTGTTATTATCAAGTGGATTTGCAACTGCTACTAAATATGCTAAAACATTTTTTATTTCAGCGCGTTCGTAAAATTTGAATCCGCCGTATATTCTATATGGAATATTATACGCTAAAAGTCTATCTTCAAATGGACGAGACAAAGCATTTAATCGCATTAAAATTGCTATTTCCTTATGTGGTACGCCTGAGTTTAAAAGCATATTTATTTTTCTTATCACGAAATCTGCCTCATCTGCTTCAGTCGTTAAACTTGTATAAGATATTTCACTACCTTCTTCGTTTTCTGTATATAATTGTTTATCAAGTCGGTTTGAATTGTTTTTTATAAGCATATTTGCACGCTTTAAAATATTTTTAGTAGAGCGATAGTTTCTTTCCAACTTTAATATTTTGCAATTTGAAAAATCTTTTGTGAAATTGAATAAATTATCAATATTTGCTCCTCTCCACGAATAAATTGACTGATCTTCATCACCAACTATTAAAATGTTTTGATATTTAGATGCCATTATTTTTACAAGTTCATATTGCAATCTGTTTGTATCTTGAAACTCATCAACATGTATATATTTAAAATGCTCTTGAACCGAGTTTAAAACTTCACTATTAGACTTTAATAGATTATAAAAATTCAAAATTAAATCATCAAAATCCATAGCATTATTTGTTTTTAATTCTTTATTGTAATCATCATAAAATGACTTAAAAATATCTATTTTATGATAGAATTTATTAATAGAAACAAACTCCAAAACATTTAAGTTATCGTTCTTGATTGTAGATACAAATTTTTTAAATTTTTGTTTGTCATCTTCTGTATCTATTCCATATTTTTCAAAAAGTTTTTTATAAATTTTTGCCGTATCCTGTTCAGAATATATAGAAAAATTTTCATTATAATCTTTTAAAAAACTACTATATGTTCGTAGCATTTTAGCACAAAAACTGTGAAATGTAGAAACTAGAACTTGTTCTCCTGAAGGCGCGATTTTGCATATTCTTTCTTTCATTTCATTTGCCGCTTTATTTGTAAAAGTTATCGCTAAAATATTTCTAGGATTTATATTACACTTATCAATTAAATAAGCAATTCTGTAAGTTAAGACTCTTGTTTTACCACTGCCCGCTCCTGCCGATATTAAAATGGGTCCATTAATATATTTTAAAGCCTCAAATTGTTCGCTGTTTAGTATTTCACTGTAATCCATAAATTCTCCGCAAATATTATATCAAATAACACAAATTAAATCCAATAAAAACGGACTGATTTTAAATACGATTTCGACAAAATAATTTAACATTTAACAACAAAAGACATATTACACCCGTCAAAAATTTTTACAAAAATTAGAAAAAAATGTAAAATTTATATGTGATAAAAGGAGAAATTTATGAAAAAAAGAAGTGCTATATCGCAAGCAGCATTAGAAGCAAAAAAAAGACTCAGAAATTATGGGGTAAAAAGTGAAACACAACAAATTACATATAAGCAAGCAAGTTTTTCAAAAGAAGATTTAGAATTGTATAAAAAAGTAACAAAACTATTAAGTCAAGACAAAATTGTTTTAAATCCAATACTCGAATTAGTTGATAAAAATTTATATTCAAAATTGAGCACTACAGATAGACAAAAATACATAATGTCTTTAACTGTAAAATACAAGCAAATGAAAGACCAATATGAGCGTGAAAAAAGCCGAGCTGAAAAACGAGTTTCAAACTATTAATCTAAAGAATTTTA
>CASFFI010000019.1 GCA_949293925.1 uncultured Christensenella sp.
AACCATATGTAACATCTTTAAAATCTTCTTCAAGTTTGTTCAACATTTCATCTCTGTTCTTTATAATACCCTTGTCAGCTACAAATTTAAAAGATTCCAAATATGTCTTTAAGTTTTTTCGCTTTAATTGTTCTACAAATTCGTTAATACCTTTATTAGCTTCTGTGCAATATGTTTGTTTGTCAATTTCTTTTCTTTGTGCTGCTAAACGCAATTCTATAATTTTCCTTAACAAACTTTCAGCTTTTGCTCTTCTTAATGTATAAAATGATAGTGCTTCTTCTTTAGTCATGCTCTTATTTTGATTTCCAGTAGAATATCCAGATCCGAATCCAAATCCTCTTTGATTTAACCACTTCATTTCATAACAAGAATTATAACTAATTTTTCCAGCATCTCTTTTTACATTTCCCCTAGCACCAGTACTTGTTTGCTTAGGTTGTTGAGGTAGTTTTCTTTCATCTTCTTCTCTTGGAATATTAATATTTACTGTAGTGTTACCGGTTGTTACTGTAGTGTCACCGGTTGCTGTTGTTACTGTAGTGTTACCTGTTCTTTCTGTTGGGTTACTTGGTTTATGTGTTGGCTCATCCGGCGTATTTATAAAAGTTACTGCACCTGGTTTATTTCCTTCATGCGATAATTTAGATTGCGGAGCAGAGGTGTGTTGTTTTTTCGCCCATATTTCATTTTGTTTTGTGATTTTTTCATAGTAATCTTCACCAGTTATACCACCTAATATTTCTGGGCTTTCACGTCTTGGAGTTTGCTCTAAAGCTGGTTTTTGAGTTTGTTGAGATTTATGTGGAGCCGGGTTAGTATTACCTATTCTATGACTTAAAATATTTTCATCAACAAAGTTTCCACCTTTAATTATTGTTTCTTCCCCATTTTTATCATAACCTTCATAAGCTGCACCTATTGTTCCATCTAATTTATTTCCTTTAACTTGTACTCGTTTAGGAAGTGGCTCAGGAGTTGGCTCAGGTGTTGGTTCAGGTGTAACAAGCTCAGGTGTTGGTTCAGGTGTAGGTTCAGGTGTAACAAGCTCAGGTGTTGGTTCAGGTGTTGGTTCAGGTGTTAACTTATCTTCCTGTACTACTCCACGTTCTTTATATTGCATATGTTTTTTAACTTCATCTGTTAAAGCATCATTATAACTAGTTAAAAGATTGTTTAATTTATTTGCTCTTTTTTCACTTATTAATCCATTTTCAGGATTTAACAATTCTTTATAGCCATTATCACCATAGTAAACATTTTGAATACAATCAGCTATTTTAGCCATTTTCTTTATTCTAGATTTTTTAAATAATTTTGACAAAATACCATTCTTTTTAATTTTTCTTGATAATTTAATGTAACGTTTCAATAATGCATTTATATTAGTTAAGTTAACTTTCCTTAATTTATTTTTTTCTTCATCTGTTAAAGCATTTTTAACCGATTTATCATATCTATACTGTATATCGTATGCATTGTTTATAATTGAGTTGGTAGGCACGAATTTTCTTGTTTTTAACAATCTTTTCATAACAGTAGCATCAACAACCTTTAGTCCTACACCTGCCAAAACTGAATATAGTGCTCCATTTAGCAAATAAGGAACGGTTCCTGCCCAGAAAATTTGACCTATACCTGGTATTAAAGTTGTAGCTAAAGCTAAGCCTCCAATAACTCCTGAAATACCAGCAACATTTCCTATATTATTAAGGAGTCTATTTCTATGCTTACCCTTATTTACTGCACTGCTTGCAGAATTTTTTTCCAAAATACTTAATTTTCTTCGTAAAAGATTTTCATCTTCTGAATCAACTAAGTCTTGTTGATGATTTCCAATAATTTTAGATAAAGATTCACCACTAATTTTTGATTCTTCAGTTTTTTTCAAAAGTTCTTGTAAAAAAGATCTTAATTGTTTTTCTTTTAACAAATAAGTATATTCATCTTGTTTCTGAAATTTAGATGTGAATATAAAAGATTCACTTCTATACGCAACTTTACGCTTCTTTGAAGACGACCCCAAGTGTTTTAATTTGTTAATAAATTCATCTTTACCATCATTAATATTTAACTCATCAACAAATGACTTAATACTAAAAGTATAATTACCATCTTCCGTTTTAATTAAGACTTTTTTGCTGATTAAAAAGTCATATAAATCTTTTTTATTCATATACCCTCCTAAAAGGAATTACCCCCTTACTTGCCCATATTCTATCACAAATAAAAAAAAAATCAAGGGGGTTTTCAAAAATTTTTACAAATTTATTAAAATAGTATGATTTTTTAAAATATTATGTTATAATAGATAATTTACTCATCAAATTAATCTAAGGCGGATTGCACATTATATAATATATATTCAAACAAAAATATAAATTATATTAACTTTGCAATATTGAAAAAAATAAGATTTAGATAACACGATAATACCAGATTCATTGCATAATAAGTTGCAATTTAGATTAAATTTGATAAAATAAATATGTTATAACGTGGTATAGATTAAATAGTTTATACAACTATATGGATAATACTAAGATAATCATATAGTTAATAAGACGATATAAAGTTTGTAACGTAGATAGTCTAAATCATTATATAAATATATAAATCAAATGATATAGTAAGATAATATAGTAGTAGAGATATATATGTGTATGTAAACGCAAACTAGATATATAAGTGGTACATACTGCTATACTGCACATACAAACAAGAACAATAATCTTTTATATCGTATTAATTATAAAAAAGGACTAAACATTTAGTCCTTTTATTTTTTTGATTATTTAGATAATGTTTCGTTTTGTACTTTTTGACCTGATGTTGGAAATTCATCACTAGTTAAAAAATCTATTGCATCATCAATACTTTTTGCTAGTTTTGCTCTAAATTTTTCTTGTACTTCTTTGAGTGCTATCAACTTGGCTTTTTCTGCGAAATCCGCCGAATCAGAATCTTTACTCATTTCTATAAATTCATTTATCTTTAACTGATAATAAGCATCAATAAATAATTTATCCGCTCGTTTTTCAGGTTCTTGATTTTCCAATACCATATCCAGATACATAGAAGCTGCTTTTTCAAAATTTTCAGTTAAAATTGTAAAAACAGCATAAAGTTTGCCTTTAACAACTTTAGCATCTTCTTCGCTTGTACCTTTAACTGTTTCTACTCTAGAATCTACTGTAGATTTAATTGTATTAAAAGCTGATTTTATTCTACCTATTTGATTTTCCAAATCTTGTTTTTCACTATCTGTTTTAACTAATTCTTCGAGTCTTTTTTGTTGTTCTTTTAAAGCCTCTAATTTTTTTACAGTTTCTTTATTATCAGGATTAAGTTTTAAGTCTAATTCTTGATTCTTTATTTGTTCAATTAGTACTTTTTTCCTAGATTCTAGCAATTTTTTAAATTCTCTTACATTTTCGCTTAATTTTTGTTCTTTTTCTTTTATTTTACCTTTAATACGTTTATGCCTTCTCTCTGATTTTTCTTTTTCTGTCAATTTTTTATCACCAAAATATATAGATGCAGAATTTATAAATCTTTCAAGTAATGATTTATTATCTGTATCTGTTTTTGTTTGATGTAATATATTAAACAATTTTTCTTTTTTAGAGCGACCTATTTTTATCCTTTCTAAAATTTTACCTTTTTTATCATAAAAGTTTCCATTTTCATATCTTGAACCTTTTGGCATCAAGACAGAAATTTTCCTGATTAATTCTTCTTCCAAACCCTCATCAAATCTTGACATTCTTAAAAATCTTTTTACATCAAATTCTCTTGTCGCTGAGTCTAAAATTTTATAATTGAAATGATCTCGTGTAAGATAATCTTCAAATTCCTTTTTGTATTGCTTTAATTTGTCTTTATACTCCTTTTTGTATTGTTCTTGTATCTCATTATTTATTTTAATTTCTTCTTCTGTTTTTGTTCTTAGAATTGGGGTTCCATTTTTTTGATTAAAATTTGCAACAAAACTATCAAATGTGTTGTAATAAGCATTTGAACCAATATTTGAAACTGCATTGTTAAAATTTACAATATTTTCAGATTTTATCCTTCCAGAATAAGCAGCTGATAATGCATAAAGTGAATGTTTAGAACTTCTATAGAGCTCATCATAAATTTTTTTTAAGAACTTATCTCTATCTTTAACACTTTTAAATTTAATGCTTGTTAAATTTGTAGTAGATGATTGCACTAATTTATTATTTAAAAGTGTACGTTTAATATTTTCTATCGTTTCTTGATTTACAGACAATTTTGTAAGAATTTGTTTTAAATTAATTTCTTTATCCGAAATAGAATCCCTACTTAAGAATTTAATTAAATTTGGAAATGATTTTTTTATAATACCCATAATGCCTCGTTATTTGTAGTTTAACACAAATTATAAAATTTTAAAAACAAATACATCAAATTTTTAAAAAATTAGTAGAATTTTGACGAATATGCGTATTGACAAAAATTGTGAAATTTGTTAAAATTGTATAAAATTATTTAAGTTTCAAGGAGCATTATGGAAAGTTTAGTTTTTAGGGAAATTAAAAAAGAAGATTACATTGACATTAAAAACAACATTTACACAGATATGGATTTAGAGGAAGTTGAAAACATCTGTCTAGATTTTGAAAATCAAATGGAACAAGGTTCTAATTGGCACTACTTCTGTATAGAATTAGACGGAAAAGTTGAAGGAATAATAATTTTAGAACAAGACGAAAGAGATGCCATGCATCACATAGGAAGCATTTACACTGTAATAGTATCTGCTGACAAAAGACAGCAACATCTAGCTCAATATATGCTTGAAAACATTGATAAAATTGCAAAAGATTTAGGTATAAAAATATTGAAATGTGAGTGTATCAAGGACACACCTGCTGACAATTTGTTTAAAAATAACGATTTTAAGGTTTATGGCGAATTGAAAAATGCACTTATTGAAGACGGAAGTTGTTATGATTTAGTTTTATATGCAAAAACCATAGACGAAATTTTACCAAATGCAAAAGAAAAATCAAATGAAATAATCAATGAAGAATATTCAAACACTGACGAAAATGAGGAAGTAATTTCATCTGACGAAAATGATAACGAAACTGAAAATAATGTTGAAGACTCATTAGATGAGATGAGTAATTTTTAATTTCTGCATTGTCTTTTATACAAGCTTAAAAAAATTTTAACATTATTGATACATTTTGATTGTACGTGTAAATAAATTTAAAATAAATATATTGATTAAAAAATTAACAGTTAAAATATAATAAAACAATAAATTAAGGTTAAAATGGATAATAAAATTAATGTAAAAAGAAATGATTCAAATAAAGAAATTTTTTTAAAACAAACATTTTGTTTATCTGATTATGAATTTATTTCAATTAAAAAATTATATCCACATATTGTTAATATGGATAAAGAAACGGTAGAAAAAAGAGTTGAATTTTATAAAGCAACATTTAATCTTACTCAAGAAGAATTTAATACAATGTTTAAAACACTTCCTTCACTTTTAGGATTGAGCGAACAAAGCATAAAAAGTAAATATGAATGTATTTTAGATATAGGAATTCCAATTCAAAGCATAATCGAAAATCCTAGAATTTTAGCAGCTCCTTTAAAAACATTAAAATTGAAATATATGTTATTTTCAATAATTGATAATGATAAAAAGTTTTTATCGATCAACTGGACAGTATCTTCATTAGATAAATCTTGGGCTAGATATAGGTACCTATCTGAACATTTTATTAAAATAAAACCAAGTTGGATAATTTTATCAGAACGTAATTTTCAAAAAAAATATAAAATAACAAGTGATGAACTTATATTAAAATATCCACTTGACGAAAATGCTGAAAATTTTATAAGCTCGCACTATAACGCTCATGTCAAAACAAATGGAAGCAAGCCATTAGCTTTAAACAATTGAAAATGCTATTAGGAAGTGAATAATGGATAAAAAATTAGAGAAGTTTTTATTAAATATGAATTTAACTAACAATGAAATTGAAGACATGAAAAATATTACTCCTGCTTATGAACACTTGTCTTTATGTGATGTTAAATACATCATTCAGGTATTAGAAATATATGGTTTTCCCAAAAGTGATATTCCAGAGCTGATTTATTTAAATCCAAATATTTTAGTTTTAGACAAGCAAACTCTTATTAAAAAATTAGATTCTTTAAAAGCTAATAATATAGATATTGAAAATTATTTAAAAAATAATCCTTTTGATATATAAATCACTTAACCATGTTATAGAAAAAAACAGCGAATGCTGTTTTTTTTGTTTTTAAAATTCAATACATTTTTTAGTTTGTTTTTACAAATTATTCTTTATATTAAATAATTTCTATTTTTGACCAGTCAATTTCTATTACTATTAATTGTTCCAATAATTTCGTTTATATTATTTATTTTTTCTAATATGAAATTTAATGTTTCATCGACATTCATATTTTTACTATCAATATATAATGCCCCATTTGGTATAACTAAATTCGCTAGTTTTCTATTTTTGTCAATACTATCTCTTTTTACAACATCTTTATAGACTTTATTGAATTTAATTTTGTTGTCTTTTAACTTTAATTGTTCATATCGCCTTTCTGCTCTAATTTTTACATCACAATCGAGATATATTTTTAATTCTGCGTTTTTAAACACAAATGAACCTAAACCTCTGCCTTCTAATACATAATTGCCTGATTTCACAGCTTCTATTAGTTTTGAGTTTACAGCCAGATAAAAATTTTCAATATTGCTATTCTTTGCTGTTAAAATTCCAATATCGTTTGTGTAACAAAAGTCAGTTATGTCTTTATTTTTCATAAAAACAACTTGATTATTATTTTTGTGTTTAATTAAGATATTTGCTTCATTAAACGCTTTTTCAATATCTGATTTTGACATTGATAAAACATTACAATCTTTTAAAGCAAAAGTGTATGCTCTAAATAACATTCCAGAATTGAAAAATTTAAAATTTAATTTTTCGGCAAGCTTTAATGCAAGCGTACTTTTACCAGCACCCGCTGGACCATCTATTGTTATAATCATAATTCCCCAACATTTTTATATAAATTGTTTTTTTAATAATTATTAAATTTCAAATACATTTTTTTTGTTTTACTTTAAACCTATATTATTTTATTGTTATATTTTATAATATTTTAAATTTAATTGAACAAATTTTATAACTTATAAAAAAGCCTCATTTATTATTAATTTTAGATAAACGAACTGACAGAGCAACAGTTGTCCCAACTATTGGATTGTTGCCCATACCTATAAAGCCCATCATAGCAACATGAGCAGGCACTGATGAACTTCCTGCAAATTGTACATTACAATGCATTCTACCCATAGTATCAGTCAAACCATAAGAAGCAGGACCAGCTCCTACATTATCTGGGTGTAATGTTCTGCCTGTACCACCACCTGATGCAACGCTATAATAATTAAAATCTATTTCGTTACAGTACTTTTTATAAATGCCTGCAACTGGGTGAGAAAATCTAACCGGATTTGTGGAGTTTCCTGTTATAGAAATGTTTACTTTTTCCATTTTCATAATAGCGACACCTTCATCTACACTATCGCAACCATATACTAAAACTTTAGATAACTCATTCGTCCCAAATTTAATTTTATCAACAACTTTTAGAGTATTCTTATTGTAATCATAAGAGGTTTGCGCATAAGTAAAACCATTAATTCTTGCGATTATATAAGCGGGGTCTTTTCCTAAACCTACTAAAATTGTTTTTAAAGGTTTTTTACGCACAAGATTGGCATACTTTGCTATATTCATAGCACCCTTTGCTGCTGCAAAACTTTCGTGTCCTGCTAAAAAAGCAAAGCAAGTTGATTTTTCATCTAACAACATACTAGCTAAATTTCCGTGTCCAATGCCAACCAAACGCTTTTCGGCAACACTACCTGGAACACAAAAAGACTGCAATGCTTTTCCTAAAATTTTAGCTATTTCTCGACTATCTTTCTCCCCTGTTTTTATAGCCATTGCACTGCCCAATGTATATGCCCAGCAAGCACTGTCAAAGCAAGTGTTTTGTACCCCTTTAACTATCTCAAAAACATCTAAATTATTTTGGTCACAAATTTTCTTTGCATCTTCCAATGACTTGATTTTATACTCTTTTAATAATTTAGATATGTTAGAACTTCTTTCTTTGTAGCCTTCAAACATTAGTCCCTCCTAGGGTCAATATATTTTACACCCTCATTGAATCTTCCATAACAAGATTTCGATTCTTTTAATGCAAGATTTGCGTCCATTCCATCTGATATAAGACTTAACATTTTTCCCGTGTTAATATATTCATAGCCTATAATTTCTGAATTTTTATCAAGAGCTAGTTTTGATACATATCCGTCACTTGTATGAAAATATCTAACCCCTGTTTTAGTTGATGAATATTGTGTTCCAACTGCACTAACTTTGTTTTTCCCTAAATCTTCTAAACCTGCACCTACAGGCAATCCACCTTCTGAAAAAGCAGATTGACTTCTGCCATAAACTATTTGATTAAACAGATTTTTCATTGCAACATTAATTGCATCACACACCAAGTCTGTATTTAAAGCCTCTAATAAAGTTTTCCCTGGTAAACTTTCGCAAGCAATACAAGCACTTTGAGTCATACCTGTACAGCCAATTGTTTCAATTAATGCTTCTTCAATTATTCCATTTTTTATATTCAGTGTAAGTTTGCAAGCACCCTGTTGTGGAGCACATGCACCAACTCCGTGAGTAAAACCTGAAATGTCTTTAATTTCTTTGATTGTTTCAAAATGACCTTCTTGTGGAATAGGGCTACTTTCGTGCCTTCTTACCATACTACAAAATTCCATTATGTCCCCCTTTTAAAACTATTATAACACTTTTGTTTACTTTTAAAAAATCATTTGATAAAATAGTTTTATGAAAATTGAAAACATTAAATTAAAAACTAAAAACAACCCAAATATTTTTTTTGTATTTTTTGAAAATCTAACTGTACCGCTAATTATCCACAGTGACTCAATCGTAAAAAATCATTTATCTGTAGGCCTTGATTTAACAAACGAAGAAATTGATAAAATTACTTATGAAAGTGATTGTATAATAGCGTTTAATAAAGCAAATAAATACATTCAAACTGCCGTAAAATCAAAAAAACAAATTACTGATTATCTGTATAGATTGGGTTATAAAAAGAACGTAATAGATGAAACAATCAAAAAATTAAATACATATCATATAGTCGATGACAAACTATATGCAGAATGTGTGGTTAAAAATAGTGAAAACAATAAATCAAAAAAAATGGTAGAGTTAAAATTGTTAAAAAATAACATAGACAAATCGACCATACAAGATATTTTGCAAGATTTCAATGAAATGGATACTGCCTTGATTGATGCAAATAAATTCATAAAATCAAAACCAAAAGATAGAAAAACATTAGAAAAGTTATTTAGGCATTTAAGTTATAAAGGTTACCAATATGAAACAATTTTAAAAACAATGTCAAAACTAAATTTTACTGATGAAAATTTTTAAAATATAAAATAAATTAATCTTTTTATATATCTTATTTTATAATTTTTATAACCCCTTAAAATAATAAATTACATTAAAAAAACAAGGAGAAATCTCTCCTTATTTTTATACTCGGTTTTTATAAGATGAATATCTCTTTTCACTCTTATCCTTACGCCTTTTAAAGATGATTATTATTATCAAAATGATTATTATGATTAACAAAATTATCAATAGTATTATCCACCACTGGAAGAATGTTCGATTAATAACTATTGCTAGATATTGTAAATCTTGTAAATCTTCTGAAGATATAACTAGATACTGACCGCCGTCATAATTTTCGTAAGAATAGTCTAATTGAATTCCATCATTAGAACTATTAATTACATTAAACACGAATCTTACATCATCGTCAGGTCGTGGCAAATAAATTTTAAATCCATTTGTTCCTATTGAATCAGAAGATGTTACTTGTTCTCCCAAATTATTCAAAATGGCGATTGTATATGCTTTTTCAAACACAAGTCTGCCACTTATAACAGATGAAACTTTTCCATAAACGATATTATAATTGTCATCAGTTGGTTGAAGTTCTTTTAGCACTAAAGTTAGACCTGGATTGAAATACCCTCCATCAGTTGTTTTTATAAACAAACCAGAATCCTCATCATAAAGTGTATCTGTAAAAATCAACTGAGTTGGAATATTTGGATTTGCAAAACCCATAAATTGAACATTTAATTCATAGTTTCCAATTTCTGTGTTATCATTGCCTTTAATCATAACGCCGTCTGTTGTGAATGACACTATCTTTCTATCTTGCATTGAACTACTTAAAACATTTTCAGATGTTGCGAAATAGAAATTCATTTTGTCTAGATTAATATAGATTTTTTCTTGTAATCCATTTAAGATAAATTCTACCATCATTCCTTTAAATTCAACACCATCAGTTAAAGTTATATTCTGCATAACTGCAGTTCCACTCAAATCAGTGTAAACATAAGAACCAAAGAACAAGTTATTGTTTAATACACTTGCACTGCTGTCGTTAGGATTATAAATTTTAAAATTATTTAAAACATTATTTAAATATAAATTTAATTTTAATTTTGCAATGTTTATACACGACTTAACTACAATTTCACCATTTATGCCTGTGCTTTCCAGACCGTTAGATAAAGTTTCAAAATCAATGCGATAATTATTACTGTTTTCTCCGGTTAAAGCAACATTTGTAATCAACAAATCAAGATTTACACTTCCCACATTTTTACCTGAAATTTTTGCAGTGGAAGTTGCAAAGTCAATGCCTACTTTACCTAAATCTTTAGAATATATTTCTCCGTCATTTATGGCAATGAAATTCGACAATAAACTTTGCAAAGCATTAGAATTTAAATTGTCCGTTCCATCATAAGTTTTTGTATATATATAGTTTAGATTTTTCAAACTTATTTTTTTAGGAATTATGTTAAACTCTTTTGATAATTCAATATTTACACCATTGATATAAACATCTATTCTGTAGTCTCCAACATCAATCACATTATCTATTTCAACAAATGTATTTTCTGAAGTCTTTTCATAATATTTATAGCTTACGACTAAATTTGAAACATCTATGCCTAATTTTGATGTATCCACTCCTTGCACAACAGTATTAATTTCGCCTACATACTCAAATTCTACTAAATTGTTTGTAAAACTTATTTTATCAGTCGCTATTTTTAAATATAGTTTAACTACTGAATTAGAAGTAATATTTTCAATAATTAGTGGCTCGTCTTTTATTAAACTTTGTTTTAAGCCATTGTTGAACACGAATGCGCTTATTTCAAAAGAAGAAGTATTTAATGTATTTATTGTAAGTTTATTAATTTTTCCGCTGTCATCTACATTTGATTCAATTAAATATACTCCATTTATAAAATCAATATTTGTTACATCTTGAGAATCATTCAAAGAATATGTTAAATGAATAATCTGACTATTATGTAAAAATTCATTATAATCTTCAATTTCAATAGATATTGACACTGATCTTAATTTTAAATAGATATCAAAATGTATAACTGAATTATTTGTAGCAGAATCTAACTCAAAATATTCTTCTGTAATAGTTAAAGGGTTTAATATATTTTCTACTATAATTAAATCATTTGAACTGCGCAACTGAATTTTGTCAATTTCATACTCAGATTTAATTAGTTCAAATTGACTGTTCTGTAGAGTTTGTGATATTACATAACGCTCTAAAATAGGTATGTTAGTTGTATTAATATAACTAGAAGTTAAATTATTTTCATTTAACCATACACCATTTACGTTTATTAATGTTTCGTAATTTATTGAATCAATTCCGACTATTTGTCTTACATTTATATGTGTAACCAATTCAGATTTTGAAACTTTAACTAATAGATTTCTTACATCATCTAAATTTGAAAGCGATAAATTAGATATAAATTCGCTGTCAATTAAAATTTCACTTTCAACTTGGTATAAATTATTAATTAGTGTAGTGCTTTCATTATTTTGTGAAGATTTTACTGTGATATCACCAAATGAAATACCATCAAATTTATAACCTTTTTCAAATAAAGTGTACAATTTAATTGTTTGATTATTAAACACTGTAAAGGTTGCATTAGTACTTTGTATTGAACTATCCTTTATTGCATTTAAATAAATTGTAGCATCATCATCTCCTGTTTGATTCGATGAAGTAAAGTTTAATGTATATGATTTATTTATAATATTTACAACAACATCTTGATTGTTTGTAATGTTACTTAATGTTAATGTATATTCAGTCTTATCCTGCGACTGTGTATATGAAATAGGGGTTCCATTTACACTAACAGAATTTACAATTATACCTTGACAAGTGTGTATAACAATACTTGCATTACTGCCATATTCGGCTGTAAATGACTTTGTTATCTCTGCTTTAGAAGGGTCAATGTCTGTAACTATTGCTAGAGCGTTGCTACTTTCACTTTTTAGACTAGTTGTAATATTGTATTTTATAATGTTTAAATTTAAATACAAATATACATTATTCAATTCATCTGCGTACTGACAAATTAATAAATCAAAATTTTGTCTTGAAAAATCAATAGTATAATACTTGTTTTCCAAATCTTGTGATGTGAATATATAAGTTTTATCAGTAAAATCAACTACATTTGAAATTAATACTTCATTTATTTCATAGCCAATATTAGCTAAAAATTTTAATGACTTATTATCTAGATATGATATTAACATACTATCTGAATTTGTATAAAATTCTCCGTCACTTTCAATGCTACCTACTGCTTCATCATTAACTTCATCTATAACAAAATTTAAAGTATAAACTATAGGCTCAAATACTAAAACATAAGTTGCATTAATATCTGTATAACTAAAATCCAGTGTATTATTCAACAAATAGTCTGAAGAAGTGTAAATGTTATTTTCTTTGTATTTTGCAATACCGACAAATCTAAATGCTTGTATATTTCCATTAACTACAAAGTTTATTTTATCACCTATAGTAAATGCTTTAGTCAACTCTATAATATTAGTTTCCCCGCTATAAAGTTTATTAATAGCAATATTTACGGTAAATTCGCTGATTTCTGTTATTGAAATTTCACCTAAAATATTTGTTGTAATATTGAAAACTCCTGTCAATGATTCAAATAATATAGCATAATTCAATTGAAGGCTGTTGTTAAATTCAAAATTATAAGTGAACAAAACTTGGTCTTGGTAATCAGTATCATTTGCTTTAATAGTGTAGATTGAACTACCTATCCTTAATTTAATAGAATACGATTGTGCTAAATCTAAATTATCAAATTTAATGTACAACGAATAACTTTCACCTAAAGTAGCAGTAAAGTTTGTACTATCAGTAAAATCAAAGTTTATACCGTCAAATCCAAAGGTTGCTACTTTACTAGAGAACGCATCATTATCTACAAGTGTTGTAAATGTCAAATTATAATCTTTTAAACTAATTGTAGCAGTATATTCTATTTTATTAAATTCATCTGTTGAATCTTTTGGTAGATAAGTAAATGTCAATGTATAGTTATCTACTCGGTTAGAATTTACAATTTTAAAGTCATTTAAAGCAAATATTGTTCCATCAAATACAAATTCATCTAAAGTATATCCTTCAAACATATTGATAACTACGGTTATTTCATCTCCGATTTTTACACTAGAAGATATTCCGCCATTTACCAATATTGAAATGTTATTTTCTGTTAAATTAGATAAATCATAATGATTTTTTTGTGAATTAGATTCATCAATTATTACACTTTCATCTAACTGCAAGTTATTTGAATTGTCTATAGAATAATTTATTTTTTCAAAAACGGCAACAAATAAAATATTATCATCATTTGGCACATAATCGCCTTCGTAAACAAATGTATAAAATGCATTTGAACTTTCAACTATTCCGCTAGTTGCATTATATGAATATTTTATAAATCTGTACCCTATAGGAGAATTTAAAAGGGTCAAATTAAGACTATCTCCTACTTTTATACTGCTAGAAGACAGACTTACCACATCGTCTATTACAATATCATTTCCGTTATAAGAGATTAAATTATTACCTGCATCATCAATTAATTCAACTGACACATTGTAACCAATTTTTTCAAAATTTACTATGTATTCATTACTATCATCAGTGTCTTTTGAGATGTTTTCTATTGTATATATTCCATTATGCTCTTGCAAATCTACTAACGCGCCTGCAAAATTTACAAAACGGTATATTTTCTTGCTATCTGAAGTTATAGACAAATTCAAATTTTCGCCATCTTTTACAAAAATTGAAGATTTAACTAAATTGAATTCGCCCAAAATGTCTGATTGCAAAATGTAATTTTCATTAACGTCTAATAAAGTATCTGAATCTACATCAACAAATTTAAAGTCTATTTTATGATATATTGAAACTTCTAAATCAAGAACTATATTAGAATCAATTGTTATATTTTCTAATGTGTAAGTGTTTTGATAATAATTTTGTAATTGTTCGGTATTATAATCTTTTGTAAATGATATTATCTCATCTAATTTATATACATTATCTAGAGTTTTATAGTCTGTAACATTATTTAACCTTATTGATATAACATCTGCGTAATGATATGTTTTTAAATTATTTATATAAGAAGAACTATCTTCAATATTCGAATTTAGCTTGTATGATACTTCAAAACTATTAGACAATTCACCATTTTCTAGTATTTCTACTGTATATTCAATGTACTTAAATATAGCTTTTATAACAGTATCTTTTGAAATAGTAAAATTATAAATACTGTCTAAATAAATTGTTCCATCTATTTCATATCCATAGAAATACACTCGTTTATTTGCATTTTCAAGTAAATTATATTCTATTGAAACATTTGTCCCCACATATAAGTATTCAACAGATGTATCAAAATTTACTTCTGTATTATTTGTAACATTTGTAATTTTTAAATCAATTTCATCTAAATGAGTATCATTTTCAATATTTTCTATTGTTTTTATAACACTTAAACTATACATTCCACTATATTTAACATATAAGTTTAAATCATCTGTTGTATCATTATTCAAGTCATCAAATAGTTCAATTACTGTAGGATTTTGTGTATCTGAATTTTTATATAAATTTTCAAAATTTTCATCAGTGTATAAACCCAAATAATCAAATACTACACCATCTATAGACAAATTAGTTTTTGTTACATTAGCTTCTACGCTTGAACCTAAATCAGTATCTATATAAGTTACAAATCTAGCAATATTAGGATAAATTTCTTTGTTATCCAAAGTATTCTCTAAGTATTCAATAGATACAAGAGTTTCTTGCAAAGCGTTAGATAACTCTATTATTGATTTAGCTTCATCGTAATAAATATTTAAAACATATTCATTTTTTACATAACTTACAATAATTTCAGAATCTGATTCAAGGGTAAATGTAAATTTAATATACTTTAATCCTTTTGAATCTGCATTAAATTCTATTACCTTATCAGAATTAATATCAATTGTTTCATTGGATATAGTTGACTTAATTTGAATGCTATCAATACTGTTATAATTATCTGCAGTTATTATAACATTAATTTCACTTTGATAATCCAAATAATTGTCTGTACTAAAATCAAGTTCTACATTATCATAAATGTCGTTATTAACACTAATAAAACTATTTCCACTGCCGTTTCCTAAACTATCTAGGGTTATTAGGAATCTTTCAACTTCATTTACATAAACTTGCAAGCTGTATATATCATCTGAATTGTTTACGTAATTTAAAATTTCTTCACCTAAAGTTACGCGTAAAATTTTATTAGCAATATTTTCCAAAGCATTTTCATTACATAATTTATAGATATTTAAACTATCAAACAAATAATAATTTACAAATCTAACAGTATTAAAATCATTTATTTGCTGTAATACAAATTCTTCACCAATATAAACAACGCTTTTATCTATTCGGTTTGCAAGCGTAGAACTAGCAGTATAATTTGAATTATTTATGGATAACTCAATTGCTATCTTTTCAACCTCGAAATTGAATTCATCACCTAAACTAGAACTATAACTATCTATTAAATAATTTGAATTATCATAGTCTAAATTGTTAAATTTAGAAATTTTATAGCCTGGATTCAAAGATAATGAAATTTCAAGTTTATCATAAGGTAAAATATCTAATTCAACTACCTTTTCGTAACCATTTATAAGATATTCAAAATTGTAAATTGAATTATTTAGTTTTATATTGATTTGAGCGTAATTATAGTCGGTTGGTAATAAATTGTAAAATTCATTAGAAATCAAATTCGATGAAATATTAATTTTTGTACCAACACCCGTTAACTCAAAAATAACTTTAAAGTCTTCGCCAGCATACTCAATTAAATTATAAACATCTTGAAGTGTAATTGATAAATAATTGGTATTTTCTGCCACTAAATTATAACTCTCTCCACTACCTTTATAAACTCTGATATTAACAATAAAGTCTTGTAATTTAGATTGTTTTAAAACATAATTAGCAGTCAATACATCACCAAAATAATATTGTCCTTGAACCCTTTGTCCATCAACATTTCCGTTTAAAATTTCAAAATTTATACTTTCAAATAATTCATTTAAAATACTTCCATCATTGTTTATAGTATCAACATCAATTTCACCCAAATTAGAGTAAATAGTATTTGTGAATCTAGCACTAAAATCAACATTATATGATTTTAAATTTGCAACTGTTTGTATTCTTAAATAATCATCAATAAAACCATCACTATCCGCATCAACATTTACATTTATAGAGGCAGGAGAAGTAGCATTTAATATAGTTTTATCTAAGTCAGGTGAATAATTTAAACCATCATTAGAGCCCAACACATTTATTTGAGTTTCAGTATTATTGTAAGCATCAGAAATAATAAAATCGTATTTTATATTAGAATTTTGACCTTTATAAAAATATTGAAGATCATCTTTTATAAATCCATTAGAAATTGACTGATTTGTTGCAGAATTTTGATACAATTCATCAAAGTCAACGATGACTGTTTTAGCGATATTTATAACAATCGTTAACACTCTATCATCTTCAGAAACTTCTTCAAATCCATTCAAATATTCAGGCATAGTTTCATAAATATAATTTAAAGCATTGTTGTCAATTGCAGTAAGCGATAGATTTTGTTGTCCCGATAGTTTAGCCCCATATTGAGATAAATTATTAGTATCAGCAATTAAATTAGACCTATATATAGCCGAATTAGTTTCGCCACCAAAGTCATAGAAATTCCAATTTAATACCATATAATTATCAAAATCAGCGCCATTTCTTTTTGCCATCGTCAGCATAAAATACGGAGCATTATCAACTTGAAAATGATTAGAATTTTCAAATACCTGATTCATATTTGAAAGAAATGAAATCGTTAAAATATCATCAATTTTAATTAAATCATCTCCGTTTAACAAATAAATTTCATATATTTTTAAATCTTCATTATAGACGGCGGAATAAACATCGTTTGTATAACTATCTACAATTTTAAAATCAATTATAAAATCAATTTTAGAAATATTTGCTTTAATGCTCCCCAAATAATCAGAACTGTCTTCTTGAGTGTGTTCAACGACTTCGCCTATTAACCCCAAATAAAAGTAATCTAAGAAATATTTGTTTACATTAATTACCAACTTGTAACCAGATGAGTATTTTGAATTTTGATAAAGTTCAAATACCCTTTCGCCATTATAAGTTAAGAAATGTACTATATCTTCCCCTGCTACTTCTTGCCCTTGAGTGAAATTATTCCAAACAACATCATCAACATCAATGCTTAAATCAGTGAACAATGTAATCAAATAATCTTTAAAATTATGTGAATAACTGTCAAGTTGATAACCAATTCGAATAATGTATTGCAGTTCTAATTTATCTCCTAACGACAAAAAGTTAGTATAATCCGATTGAATAAGCCCATCATTAGAAATTGATAAATCATCTGAAAAATTATATGAATAGTAATTAATTATAAATTGCTCAGAAACATCTAATCCTTCAAAAGCCTCTAAATCTACAGCGTATTCAATTAAACTATAGCCAATTTCATCAGTTGTATAATCAGATATAACTACATCTTCCCCACTATCTAAAACATCTATAATTTTTTCTGTTTCTAATTCAAAACCTAAATAATTTCTATAATCATTATAACCAAATGGATTTTGAACTGTTTTTAATTCATCATAAATTTCATCTTGACTAAAAATTTGTACTTGATATTCACTATCAGACAACAGATTGATTTTAATATTATAACTAAATCCCGCTAAATTTTCATTACTTATATTAGGTGTTGAAGAAGTAATAAAATCACTACTTCCAAAGGTCAAAGAAAACTTTATAAAATCTGCAAGGCATGAATTTGAATAAGGTATTGCTTGAAATTCAATTACATCAGGATTAGAGTATGAAACATTATAAGCATACATTAATTGACTTGATTCAAAATCATACCAAAAATAAATTGTATAAACACCTTGATTTATTCTAGTTTTTTCAGAATAATTAATAACATCATTTGAATTAGCAAGGTACGAATTAGTATTAGTATTTACAACGATTTTCCCTGAAGTTTTATTTGAAATAGGCAAAGTCAAAGTGTATTCATTTCTCTGCCAAATAGCATACAACGAAATAGCATTTTCTCCATTATTAGAAAGACCAAACAGCCATTCAAAATAAACTGGCAAATCAGTTTCTGTTGCAAGTTCATTTCTGTTTTTATCATTAAAATCATCACTAAGCCCCAAGAAAGTATAATAACTTTGACTTTGATTTTTCACGCTAAAAGCATTTGATTTCAAATAATCGTTTAGTTCTTCATTGTATCTAAAATAAGTAAAATAATTATATGTATATTGAGAATTTTCTGCAAAATTTTCATTTCTAAACAATTGTTCTGTAATTTTTCTTTTGTCCAAAATTCCATCATTTACAGATTGCTTAACGCTGTAATAAAGCACTCCACTAACAAACTCGCTATCATTTGAATTGTAACTATCGCCATCATAATAATTTGATATAAAGTTTTGATAACCTGTTCTATCTAAAGTTGCTTTTGCAAGTTTATAAACCACATCATATTCAGTTTTATCCGTAATTTTAAAATTGTTTACGCTCAAAAGGAAATTTTGATTATTCAAATCATTTAGTCTAGAAGTCAAATTAATGCTATCTATATAAACTTTAAAAAAGTTTCCTAAGTATTGCATATAAAGATTTTCTAAATCCCAATATGCTCCATTTTCATATGAAATATTATTAAAATTAGAATAATTGTAATTGCTAGTTGAATAGAAATAATTGACATTTTCTTGTCCGCTAACAGATTCATTTAAACTATCAAAATTTATGAAATAAGGACTATATCTGTAATTTTTAAAGTTATAATTGTAAAGCGAAATTGCCTTATCTCCAACATTTAAAGTTTTTGAAATGAACTCACCATTTTTGTCAATAGATAAATTTTCGCCATTTGCTAAGTAATCATCAATATTTTTGTAATAATTAGTGTTATGCACTAAATACAGATTGATTTTAGCCTGATTTCTTTGCCAAGAAAGGTATAATTTGTCTGTAACGTTTCCATTAAAGAACAATAAAGACGAATTAAATTCACTTGACCAAGTATCAAACGAAAACTGATTTGAATCATAACAATTAATAACATTTTCCCCGTTTTTAGTCTGTGAAAAACCAGTTTGAATAAATGTGTAAACCGAATTTTCAACAGCGGTAAAATTATAAGCATAATTTGCACTACCAGAGTTTACCAATTCAAAGTCTGAATTGTATTTAAATAAGAAATAATAATTTCCATTAACATCTTGTTGAATATTGCCAAACTCATCTGAATGTGAATTAATAATATTATATTCGCTATTTTCATCACTTGACCAAGTCCAAACGCTAACGCCACTAGTCAACTCCGACAAATTTCCAACTGAAATGCTAGAAACTATTACTTTTCCACCATACACACTACTAGGTGTATTCGCGTCAATATTAACTCTGTAAATATTTCCATAATAATGAGCAAATAAATAAACGCTTGAATTTACGACTCCATTTTGTAAAACTACATTGCTTTGAAAATTCGTAATATCTTGTGTGCTGTCTATAAAATCACTACCCGTTGCATATTTATACGCATAAAAAGTGTAAAAGTCAGCACTAGGTTCACTTTGCCCACCCGTCAAATAATCAGACAAGCCGAAACTTCCAAAATTATCTCCTGCAAAGCCAATTAGATTAACATCTTCTTGATTTTCACTTGTACCCCAATGCGCATTAAGGTTAGGATAATTGATATTTTCATTATTTAAATTCAAAATTAAAGTTTGTTGTTCAATATCCCATAACGCAATAATAGTCTTGTTCCCTGTTGTGTTTCTCAAATCAAAATTAATTAAATTTCCTAAATTTGAAACAAGTTTTTGTTCGCCACTAAAATTAAAGCCTATATTATAATATCTGTTGGTGTTAAAATCCAAATATGATTTATCTTGATAAGAACTAGTTTTTATACTAAAATTAACTAAATTTTCATCACTAATAGCCGAATAAGTCAAAACCTGAATGGTATTTCCGCCCAAAGCAAAAGATAACTCAATCAAATTACCATTTCCATATCCAGATACGCCATTTACACTAACAGAAGATACATCTTGACCAAGTTTTTGTAAACTAGCACTTGAAATTTCAATATT
>CASFFI010000020.1 GCA_949293925.1 uncultured Christensenella sp.
CAAATTAGAGTAAATGTAATTAGAGAGACAAGATTTACCTCAACAGCAAAATAGTCAAAAAATAAAGCATTCATTGCTTTATTTTTTCATTTAAAGTTAAAATCAAGCATTAAAGTTTAATTGAGTATTTATAATAATTGTATAGATATATTTAAATATATAACGCATCAACAAATTTAATATATTTTTTACTCTTCAAATTAAGGCATTATGTTTTAATATTTAATCAAAGATTGATCGCTTTGTATGTTTTATTTTAGTGATTAATTAAGATAAGAGTACAAAGTAAATAATTATTATATGTTGATATAAAGGTAGTTAATATAAATAGTATGATTTAATACTCAAAATTATAAATAAATTAATTGATAAACTATAATGCTTTTAACGTAAAATTATAAAAATATATAATTAATGATATAAAAGTATAAATAACAAATGAGATAAAATGATTTTATAAAGATATAATTATTATAAATAACATATTTAAAATATAACGAAAACAGGTTAAAATTTGGTTACTTTAATTTATTAAAAAATGTTAAAATATTAATAGGGTGGGTGATAATCAAATTATTATATAAAAATTAGAGTCTTTAAAACTATTCGCAAAACACAACTTTTGCGAATACATAATGTATTTTTTAATAATAACCTTATAATTTTATAAACTTGAGATTTTCAATAAATTATAATTTTATAATTTTTATTTTTTTATTACAATTTTTTTATTACATATACATTTAATTATAAATTCTGATTAAAGTTTATAATTGTTGTTTTACATTAATTAAAATTAAAAATTTAATATCATCAATAAGTTTAAAACTCATAATTTATTAACAATAATTTTTAGTAATTTTTTCTATTCGAAATTTAACTGTTATATATTTTATGTTATATTGATTGTTATTTATTTCAATATTCTTATTTAACAAAATTTAGTTTTGTAAAATCTTATTTATAGTTTAATAGCATTAATATATTTCATTCTAAATAATATGCGATAAAATATTTAATTTTTATATGAAAATTTAGTATTCTATTATATCAAATTTATTTATAATGTCTAATTTTAATTAAAATGATTTATGCATACTTCTATTCTTAATAAATTAATCAATAATAAAAAATAAAAATTACATCTATTCGCAAAATATTGTTGCAATGTTTAGGTGTAAATACAATTTGTCAAAGTTTATTTTAAATTTTGTTATTTATATAAATGTATATGAATCAAATTTATTATACTAAAAAAATTTTATAATAAAGAATATATTTGACTTAAAAACATGATTTAATGTTATTTAATGTTTCTTAATACGTTAATTTAATTATTATCTAAAACATTTTCAAAAACTTATAACATAAAATTTTATAAGATTCTGTAAATAAATTTTTGTTTTATTAAATTAAATTTATTCAAAATATGAAATATAGATAGATTTTATATTAAATATTTTATTTTACTATTTTTACTATATCTAGTATTTTATCCCCTATTTTATATACAATATTTAGTTGATGAAGTGGTCATCTTTTTTGTTATAAAAATTTATCTGTTCGCAAAATAATTTATAAATTTTCGTAACCCATTCTCGCCAACTCATCACAACGATTATTGTAAATATTATCTGAATGTCCTTTTACTTTTATCCATTCAATTTTATGATAAGCATTTAAATCAATTAGTTTTTTCCATAATTCAATATTTTCTATTGTTTTATTTTTTGCATTTTTAAATCCATTTAATTGCCACTTATTTACCCAACCTTCATTAAATGCATTTATTAAATATGCTGAATCAGAATACAATTCAACCTCACAAGGTTCTTTTAATAATTTGAGTGCTTCAAGTGCAGCAGTTAATTCCATGATATTATTTGTAGTTAAAGCATTTGCACCTTTTATTTCTAATTTGTTTGATTTATAAAAAAGTATAGCGCCCCACCCACCAGGTCCTGGATTTCCGCTACAAGCGCCATCAGTATAAATTTTAACTTTTTTTAAATCTAAATTTTTCACAAAGCACCTTAAATTTTATTAAATTATTAGATAAGTATAATTAGTATAAATAGATAGTACATTAAATTCAAATATTTGTCAATTGTAAAGATATAAATAAAACTAACTATAGGTTCAATTAAATTATGAATAATATCTTTAAAAATTTACTTAATTGTACCAAAATTCTTATTTTAATAACCATATTATAATTAAAATTCTTAAGTTTACAAATAATAATAAATCATAATTAGTTTATAAAATACTTATATATAGGGAAATAATAGTTATAAAATTTATACATTCAAAATTGTAAAATTTAAAAACAGCAAAAAAAAGCAATTTGCTTTAAAAATTGGCAGGGGAGACGCGATTCGAACACGCAACCAATGGTTTTGGAGACCACTACTCTACCGTTGAGCCACTCCCCTATTCTTTTATAATAACAAAATAAAAAAATATTGTCAACTGTTAATAAATTATAGTCAGAATTTTTGATGATTAAATAAAACATTTTTGTGTTTTATATTTATTTATATATCACTTTATTTATAAATGAATTTATAACATTTATAAAATTGTTAAATTAAAATATAGTAAGTTTAAAAAATAATTATTAATTAATAAAAATATAATAAAAAGAAAAAATATTTATAAGATAAATTCTGAATTAAATGTATTACATTTTGATTAATAAATTTGACTAAAAAATTAATAAATTTATGCAATTCTTAATTCAAAGTTAAAAAGATAATTTATTTGACAAATAAATTTAAACTTTGCTAAAATATTTCTATATTTGGGGGTTTTATGCAACAGACAAGTTTAATACCCTTAATTCTTCACGAATTGGGAATAAAAGAAAATTATGGGCTCGAAATCGCAAAAAACATATCGGTTGCCACTAGTGGTAAAATAGAAATTAAACAAGCAAACTTATATATTATATTAAAAAAATTAGAAAAATCTAGACTTATTTCTAGTTTTTGGGTAGATAGTGATATTGGGGGTAAAAGACATTATTACAAATTGACAGACTTAGGGAAAGCACAACTAAAAACATACCCTTCCTATCAATCTGTAGTATTTTCATTATTGCTTGATGAAAAAAACAATACAGAAAATAATAAACAACCAAAATTAGAAACTGAAGAAAGCGAAATATTGGATAATGAGTTACAATCAAACAAATATCAAAATTTATATAAAAATAATACTGAACTTTTAAAAGAAATAAAATATGAACCACCAAAAGAAGAATATTTAAAAGATAAATATGTTGCAAATAATGTAATTGCTAAAAAGAAAGAAAATGAATTGAATGAACTACAATTAAAGCGTCTAAACAACATAAAATATACTGATTATGTAGATTATCTAACTGATGAATTTTATTTAGATTCAAAATCTTTATCTAAAAAAATAACGATTAAGAAAATATCAATATGTATGGTTTTATTGATTATTTCTACTCTATATTTAGTGTTTGGTTCAAAATTTGGCGCAAATTTGTTTTATTATTTATATGCCCTATTCGGCGTTATTATTCCCTTAATTTTAATACCATTTTATCTTACTTTTGAAAAAAATTTAAAAATAAAAATATATACTAAAAAGTTTGAATTTAATATAAAAAAGCAAATAATTTTAAGACTTATTTCTTTCATTTTAATAATAGGGTTGATAATTGTTTTTAACACCCTTATATTTGAATTTAATATTCTCAATACAATACTACCTATTATAACTGCCCTTTTGATTTTTGTTGAATTGATATTTAGAAACAAGTCTATTGATAAAGAAAAAAATAATTAACGAAAGTTAAACTTTTAAAATCTTAAAAAAAATGAACTTTACTTTTATGTAAAGTTTTTTTAGTAAATAAATAATCTAACATAGTTTTTTTACTCTTAAAATCTTAAAAATTTTAGTTATTAATTAAATTTATTTTTTTGTTATTCATTAAATTTGTTTAAATTTTTGACATACAAACAAATTGACATATAAAAACAAATTGACATATAAATTGAATATAAATAAAAAATTATACTACATGCTTATTATACACTTATTGACTTAATTATTAAAATTAATTAAAACAAATTGAAAACTAGATAACAAAATTCAAATAATTTAATCAAAATGTTAAAATTAAGTATTGTGAAAATATAAATGAACAAGAAAACAACTAATTGAATTTATTTTTTAAATAGTGCTGAAACTTTTGTTTTTAGTTTTTTTCTATTAATAAATCCTAATATTCCAGCAATCAATAAAGTTACACCTAAAATCAGCCATACCACTATCCCCCACCCTGTAAACGGTATTATTTTTCCACTTGCTAGAATTGCTACAATAAATACGGAAATTGCGCGTGCTGTCAATGTAATTATTGCAAATTTTTTAAAAGAAATGTCTGTTAATCCTGCTAATACACATAGCATATCATCTGGGAAAAATGGCAATACAAACATTAAGAATAATAAAATGCCTGTTTTATTCCCCAATATTTTTTGATATTTGATAATTAATTCTTTTGAAAAAATCCAGCAAGCGAGCGGGAAACCAAATTTTCTTCCTATTAAAAATGCCATAATAGACCCTATAACAATACCGCTAGTGCTAAGAATTAGTGCTTGCCAAGGACCGTATAAAATTGTTCCTACAGCAATAGACACAACCCCAGGTATAGGCAATAATACGACTTGTAAAACATTTATAATTAAAAATACTAATCTGCCAAAATTCCCCGTCTTTAAAATAATTTCTTTTAAAGAATTAAAACTGTTAATTTTGTCAATTATATTCAGTCGTTCTGCTATAAAGTAAAATAAATATCCGATAAAAATGCTAATGGTTAAAACAGATAAAAATTTAAAAATGCTTTCCCTTTTTCTGACGGCGGAAAAAATGAAAAGTCCTCCTATTACTAATAACAAACCATATATACCAAAGTGAAAAAATTTACTATTTTGAATAACAGATACTGTATTAAAGCAAATCATTATCCCTATTAAAGTAGCAGTTATTACAGTTAAAATATAGCGAAATTTTTTAAAACTTTTATTTTCAGTTAAATTATATGGCAAATTCATACTTATAAAAATGCCAAATTTCCCTATTTATTCTAATTATTAAAATTTTTGACAAAATTAGATTATAATATTTACTTTATTTAATTCTTGTGTTAATATACTAGCAAGAGGTAGTTTTTGTGGGTATAGTATTAAAAATTAACAGAGTATCAAAAACTTATAAAAAACGCAAAGTCGTTTCAAATTTGTCTTTTTCTATGCAGTCTGGGGAAATTTTAGGTTTTATTGGTCCAAATGGTGCTGGTAAATCAACTACTTTGAAAATGATATGCGGGCTTACTAAGATTTCTGAAGGCGAAATTTACATTTGCGATAAAGAAGTTAGTAATAATTTTAAAAAGGCCATTGCTCGAGTTGGTGCTATGATTGAAAATCCTACTATGTATCCATATCTAACAGGTAGGCAGAATTTAAAGATTGTCGCAAATTTTTATGGTCCTGAAGCGGTTAAAAGAATTGATAAGATTGTAAACCTTGTAGGAATGCAAAATCGAATAGATGACAAATTTTCGACATACTCGCTTGGTATGAAACAGCGTTTAGGTATTGCTCAAGCACTTTTGAATAATCCAAAATTATTAATTTTAGATGAGCCTACAAATGGTCTTGACCCAAATGGTATTAAGGAATTTAGAGATTTAATTATAAGGCTTGCTAAAAAAGCAGGTATAGCAGTGCTTATCTCCTCTCACAATCTTGCAGAATTAGAGCATATTTGCGATAGAGTTGCAATTATTAATAATGGTCGACTTATAGAATACAAGTCTATGCGAGAGATTAAATCTATTCTTGCGTCAAATCAAAAAGTATTAATAAAAGTAAACGCTCCTAACTTTGCGGGTAAAATGCTAAAACAACAGTTTAAATGCAATGTTAAATTGTTTAAAAATATTGTCATAGTTCCACTTAGTGATACAGATTTACCTTTTGCATTACAATATCTTAACACAAAAAACATCACAGTTTATGGTGTTGAAAAAGCAAAGAAGTCGTTGGAAGAAGTCTATTTTGATATATTAAGGAAAAGGCGTACTTCTACTGGTGTGTTTTAAAAGGAGTGAATATGTTAAAAATTATAAAATCAGAACTACAAAAATTATTTTATAGACCTGCTATCTATATAATATTTGGTTTATTAATTCTTGTTATATGTTTAACCGCTTTTCTTTATAAAACTCCTGACAATACACCTAGATATGAATACAATTACGATTCTACTACTGCCCTATATACTTATTACACAAACAATATAAAAGATATTGAATTAGATGAAATAGATATTGCAGAGCAAAATGTTGAAGATTATTTTAAAAAATCAGTAAAATTTAATTATGAGTTGGCTCATTATGAATTTAATAGTGCACTTGTTAATTATACGCTTGCAACAAATGAAACAATAGACTCATACTACTCTTTGGTATATAACAGATATGTTGATTTGCAAAATATTTTAGAATATGCTTTTAATAATTCTGACTTGGCAGGTGTTAATTCTTATCAAATAATGATTACTTATGAAAATTGGGAAAGTCTAAAACAACTTTTAATAGATATTAGACAAACATTCAATACA
>CASFFI010000021.1 GCA_949293925.1 uncultured Christensenella sp.
AAATTTGCTTCGGTTTCATTAGAAATATAAACTGCAAGTGAAACATCATAAAAATTTATTAAATTTATAGAAAATTCCTTTAATTTATACATAAATTCTTTAGAATCAAATACAATTTTTAAAATTTTTTTATTTTCACAAATTTTTTTCAATAATTTTAGTTCAATCTCATCTATTTTACTTAATATTTTTTCATCACCATCAGGTGTGCAAAAATGCAATTTATCACTCCAATGTATAGCAACAGTTTCATTTATTTTTAATTCATTAATAGATTTAATTTCAACAATATTTTCGCTTTTTTCAGTATCTTGTTTTTCTTCTAGATTTTTAGAAATAAAATATTCCTTTTTTGATAGTATTGTTTTGAAATCTAACCCTTCAAAAATTTTATATACATCTTCACTTAATGGGAATTCATAACGGCAATCATCAAGTGTTAGCTTTAAGTCATAATCTCTTACAATAGTAGCCATTAATCTCGATTCGAATGCTATGTCCTTTTCTTCTAATAATTTCTGTTTTAGTTTTCCTGAAATTTCGTCAATATTTGAATAAACGTTTTCAAGAGTTTTATATTTTTCGATTAAAGTTTGAGCAGTTTTTTCTCCAATCCCACTTACACCTGGAATATTGTCAGAACTATCCCCCATCAAGCCTTTTTTTTCTATAACCATTTCAGGAGTCATGTTATAATTTTCCATTAAAGATGACCTATTTAAAACCAAGACTTCAGAAATTCCTTTTTTCGTAAACCAAACTTCAGTGTCATCATCTATCAACTGCCACAAATCTTTATCTCCACTTAATATTGTTTTATGGCAATTAAATTTTTTAGAAGCAACTCCTATAATATCATCAGCTTCAATTTCATCAAATTCAAGCCACTTTATTTTCATGGCGTCTAATAAATCCATCAAAATTTGAAATTGACTTTTTAATTCTTCAGGCATTTTCATTCTGCCTGCTTTGTAGTCAGTGTAACGCTTGTGTCTAAAAGTGTTTTTACCTTTATCAAATGCCACTAAAATATAATCTGGCTTATTAGTTGTAATTAAGTTCAATAACATTTTAGTAAAGCCAAATACAGCATTATCAAATCTCCCGTCTAAAGATTTAAAAAGAGGGAGCGCATAAAACGCCCTATTCAATATACTATTACCATCTATAATTAATAAATTTTCCAAATTTTTTCACCGTTTTAATTTTAAAATTTTTACAATAAAATATTATTTTATCGACCTAATATACGTATAATTAAATTGTTATAGCGTAAATAATATTTTATGGTTAATTAAATAACTTTATTAATTTATTTACAATATTTTTTGTTAATTTTTATAATAATATTATTAATTTATTTATTTTTGTTAATTATTAAATATTTTTTTTATTTATTTTATTATATTTTCTATTGATAACCTTTTCAAATAAAAAATTTATTATAATTAATCAACATCATCAAATTTATAACAGCCTAACTTTTTTACAGCATTAAAAAATATTTTATGCAACTTTTTTCTGTTTACAGCATATAAATAGTTAACTTTTCCAGACTTTGAAAAATCCATTGTTGTTTTACCTGGTGCATCTGTTGTGTTTATTTCCATATTAGTCTTTTTAACCTTAAATAATTCAGGAAATCTAAAATACATACAAACACAAGTATCATTAATTGCTATTCGCTTATTTTTATATCCAGGTTCCCAATATGCATCATACATTTTAAAAAGCAATTTCCCTGTATCATTAATCTTTTTTAATTTAAAAACTTCTGATTTATTAAAATTAGCAAGTTCTCTACCCATCTCACTAGGAACAATAGAAATTTTAACACCGCTATCATAAATTACTTTAAACGCTTCTGGGTCATAAGACATATTAAATGAAATTCTAGGTTTTGTTTTTTTATAACCCCAAGGCGAACAGCCTTCACAAATGTATTCTTTTATCATCTTAGCAGCATCAGGATATTTTAGTAAAAGTTTTGCTGTGTTAGTATGCGGAGCAAGTGCTAAAATTGTAATTTCACCTTTGTACTTTTTGATAACCTCATACATAGCATCAACTGCATCTAATTTCAAAACTTTTCTTTTTGATTTTTTAGGTATATAATATCCTAAACCCGTTTCTGAATGAATATGTTTAGCATTAATAGGTTCTCTATTTAAAGGTCTATCCGCTCCTTTTGCTACAGGAATATTAACATTGAATTTATCTAAAATGTGCAATACATTATTTGTAGTGTCATTAAGTGAAATATTCCCTCCCGCAGATGTTATCAATTTTATATCAAAGTCATCATCAAAAAATGACAAAATTAAAGCCGCAGCATCGTCAACTCCTGGGTCGGTATCAATAATAACTGGGCGTTTTTTTATTTTCATCACCATAAATTCCTCTTCATTATTAATATTATAAACAATCTATTCATTATTTATTTTAACAAATTGATTGCAAATATAAAATATATTAACATATTTAAAAAAAATATCAAAGCAAAACAAAATGAAAGACAAATAAATTAATGTTTTTTAATTAAACACTTGCAAAAAAATATAACTTGTGGTAAAATAACAAAGTATAAATTTTGTAAAATTAATATATAATTGTAAAACAAAAATAAAAATATATATTAGTTTTATAAACTACATTACAAACTCAAGATAAAAAATTATTAATGGCGGTGTGGTGAAATGGCAGACGCGCTGGACTCAAAATCCAGTGAGGGCAACCTCGTGTCGGTTCGACCCCGACCACCGCCACCAAATACTAAAAGCCTAATTTCAACTAGGCTTTTTTTATTTGTATAATTTAACGCAACTTTTATATGATTTAATTAATATTACATTTAAAACAACTTTAATTTAATTTGAATATTACTATTAAAAATAAAAAATAACATTTAATATAATATTAACAATTTAAAAAATAAAAATTAAATATTTAAAAAAATAAAAATTAAATATTTAAAAAAATAAAATTTAATAAAATAAAAGAAAAATTTGAAATTTCTATAAAAAACAATATTATTAGTCACTAACTTTTGAAACTAGTGTGATAATTAAGAGAATTAGAAAATATCTAGTTCTCTATTTTCTTGGCTATTTTATGCCGTGAGAGGTACTTGACAAGAGAAGAATGAAAACACAATATCAAAAGGCAGAGAAACGAAAAAGGCGAAGCCATAAGCGCAAATATTGTTTCTCTGTCTTAACCAGCAAAAAGAAAAACTTATTTCAGAGACTCTTGTCAAGTACACCATGGAATAAATTAGCCACTATAATATAATAGCAAAAAGCGAAAGTGTGTTACGTTCACCAACACTTTCGCTTTTTGTCTGCTTTAATTTAGTTTATAGACGTGTGCTTGTCTGTTCGAGCGGAGCGAGAACACTTGTATATGACAAGCACACGCCTAACTGCCATTTATAAATTTTCTTACAAATTTTGATATTTTTCTAGAAAAAGTAGCTTTTTGAAAAAATATGTGCTATAATGTAGTTTGTAAGGAACGAAGTATGAATCTTAAAAGTCAACAATTAAGAAGT
Source organism: uncultured Christensenella sp. (assembly GCA_949293925.1). GTDB lineage: Bacteria > Bacillota > Clostridia > Christensenellales > UBA1242 > CASFHD01. The sequence goes on from CASFFI010000021.1 coordinate 3,551, forward strand.
GATTTAAGTTTAGAAATAGATTTTGACCAAACTTTAACACCTAATCAAATTAAAGAAAGATTGATTGAAGTATTAGGAAAAGAAAATTGTTCAGAAGAAATTATTGCAAATCGTAAAGTATTAGTTTACTTAAATGACGATGGTATAAAACAGGTTTTATTGTTTGCAAATATTTCCTATTTAGGTGGAGATGGTGCTCATCCTATTTTTAAGAAAAGAATTCAATTACAAATGTCTTTTAAGAATGTTGCATTAGAAGTTGCTAATAAAACAAATTATTTTGTTAGGTTTCTAGGCGTATATCATTATAAAGGAAATATTGTTTTTGTGGATTTTATTAAAGATACATATTTAATGAAAAAGATGCATAATTCAGCTGCTCATGTATATGTTAATGATTTATATCAAGGAATGAAAAATGGTATTTTCAAAAAAATTGATAAAAATAACAATATTTTATATGTTGTAAAATATACGAAATTAAAAGATTATCTTAATGATAATATTGTTGTTCAAAATAAGATTACCAAGATATTTGATTTATTTACAAAGTTTAATTATGGTTTCCCTTTTGGACAATGGTTAGAAGCAATTAAATGTGTTGAAGAAATGAGAAATAAATCATGGTCTCAATGGGCTCAATCTGAATGGGCTGGCTGGTTTTTAGAGTATCGTTTTTACCATTTTACTAAAGATAATAATACTGAAAGTTATTGCAAATATATTAGACAAAAAGGACAATCAGATTTAGATTTTGATTTATGGTTTAATGAAGTTTCTTTTTATGGAGACTTAAAATCTGAAAGTCTTTCATCAGGTGCTATTTTAGGTAATGACAAAGAAAGTGTTTTAGAAGCAATAAATACTTATGACAAATTTTGGTATGTTGTTTATGAACATGATACTATAAAAGATAAAGATAAAAATTTTGTAGCTAGTGAGTTTATTAACCAATTAAAATTAGATAGTGGCAAATGGCCAAAAGGAAAACCTTATGATTCCCATTCATACGGCAACAAATTAAAACATTCAATAAACTATACAAAAATGTATATTATAGAAGTTAATAGAATCAATTATGGCGAAGTTCTTTCTGATTTTAATCAAGGTAAACAACCTAATGGAGATCCTAGGAAACAAAAAGTTTCTATTTCTAAAAAGATTTTAGATAACTTTGTTATTTACAAATATGATTATAAGGAAAAAGTATGTTAAAGAAAAATTTTAAGTTTATAGATTTATTTTGTGGAATTGGTGGATTTCATCAAGCATTACAAAATCTAGGTGGCGAATGTGTTTTTGCTTCTGATATTGATAAGTATGCTATTGAAACCTATAAAGAAAATTACAACTTGGATTCTGGTATAAATATAAGAGATATAAAAGAAGAAAATATTCCAACTCATGATGTATTATGTGCAGGATTTCCTTGTCAAGCATTTTCAAAGGCTGGAATGCAAAAGGGTTTTGAAGATGAAACTCGTGGTACTTTATTTTTTGAGATAATTAGAATATTAAAATATCATAAAACACCATATATTATTTTAGAAAATGTTAGAAATCTTGCTTCTCATGATAACGGAAACACATGGAATGTTATTAAAAATAGCCTTAAAGAATTAGGTTATATTATAACAGAAACTCCTATTATTGTTAGTCCTCATCAAATTGGAGTTCCACAAATAAGAGAAAGAGTTGTCATTCTTGGTGTTCACGAATCTGTCGGAATTAAAGAAATTTCTGTCAATGTTCCAAATATTGACAAAAATGATATAGATTTCTTATCTTCTAATATTTTAGAACACGGAGAAGTAGATAAAAAATACTACATTTCAAAGCATGAAGAAAAAGTGTTAAATTGTTGGGATGAATTTATTCATGGTATAAAAGAAAAGGTTTTAGGTTTTCCGATTTGGTCTTTTGAATTTTCAAAAGATTATGATTATTCATCATTAGGATATCCAAAATGGAAAGAAAATTTTATTAGTAGAAATAGAAAACTTTATGAAAATAATAAAGATTTTATTGATTCATGGCTAAAGAAATGGAATTATTTACAAGATTTTACAACAACAGAACAAAAACTAGAATGGCAATGTGGTGCTGGTTGTGCGTCAATATGGGATGCAATTATTCAATTTAGACCTTCAGGTATAAGAGTTAAAAGACCAAATGTTTTCCCTGCATTGGTTGCAATGGTTCAAATACCTATTATTGGGAAAGTTAAAAGAAGATTAACTCCAAGAGAAGCTGCTAGATTACAAAGTTTTCCAGATTCATTTATATGTAATAGAAACGACCATCAAGCTTACAAGCAATTTGGTAATGCTGTAAATGTTAAAGTTATTGAATATATGGCTAAACAATTATTTAAGTTAAAACCATAAAAATAAAAGAACTCTATCGTTTAAGATAAAGTTCTTTTTTATTACACTAGTTTCAAATTTATTAGGTCTTTAAAATATTTTTTTTATTTTTTATAACAATTTAATTTATTTATAATTATTTATTGAAAAATAATATATTTTATTTTTAATATATTTTTAATTAAATTTTTTTATTTATATTTTTTTAACAGTATTTATTTTGTTTTTATATCTTTAATATTCTTTTCATCTTTTATTTATCTTCTTTGTTTATTTTTCTTGTTTGTTTTCTTGTTTGTTTTCTTGTTTTTTAAAAAACAAGCAATATATAATTTATTGCTTGTTTAAATATTTTATTAAAATTTTTCAATTATCTAGAACTTGTTCTGTTTGAAGCATTTCTTCTACAGTTTTTATTAATAATAGAAATTTTAAAATAATTTTGATTATTACAACATTTTTTTCTAATAATATGGCAATGATTTTTGTAATAACAAAATCTTCTAAAGCGACACCAATTACATCTTGAACAACACCAAAAATTTTGTTAAAAATATTTTACCATATAGGACAGGCAAAATTCGACATACTATTTCATATATTAATCTGTAAAGGCAGGTTTTATGATATTTGAAAGTGCGTCAGTTTTTATGTCAAAAGTTATGTTTTTTACAGGATTTGTAAAAGACAGCGAAGCACACGGTTTTCCAAAACCACTCTCAAAAGAAGAAGAAGCAAAATTATTGTTGATAAAAGATACCGATAAAAATGCCCGCGATAAATTAATAACGCATAATTTAAGACTGGTATCTCATATTGTAAAAAAATATTCAGGCGCAGAAGATGCTGATGACCTAATTTCTGTAGGGTCAATAGGGTTAATAAAAGCGATAGACAGTTTTAATTCATCAAAAGGTACATTACTTTCGACTTATGCGTCAAGATGTATTGAAAATGAAATTTTAATGTTACTTAGGTCTAATAAAAAGCATATGCGAACACAAAGTTTAGAAGAAGCATTAATGTGCGATAAAGATGGTAATGAAGTAACTCTTATGGATATAATCCCTGAGAAGGAAGAAAATCAAACAGATAATGTAGTCAATGCTCAAATTCTAACTAATGATATAGACAAAATGATGAAACAAGCGTTAGATGAAAGAGAATATCAAGTTATATCATACAGATATGGATTAAATAATAAACCCGCCCTTCCTCAGCGTGAAGTCGCTCAAATTTTGGGATTATCTCGTTCATACATATCAAGAATAGAAAAAAAAGCTCTCGAAATTTTAAAAGACGAGGCAATAAAAATAGGGTTATATTTATAATCCTTTTTTTTGATTTGCATTAATTTTTATGATTTGTTTTCATTTCATTGTCTTTTTATAGTATTTTTTCATTGTTGGATGAATTTTACTTATATTTTTTAATATTTATATGTTCTATTATAAACGTTTCTATATATTGATTGTATTACTCGTTTAAGTTATAAGGTTTTATATATTACATATTTTAAGGTTATTTTTATTGTTTATTTTGTTTATTTTTTTATTTATTGTTTAATATTCTTACATTTCTAATCTATCTATTTAGTTTATATTTTGTTGTTTATTTTTTCTTTGTTTTTATTTGTTTGTTTTTATTTGTTTTTATTTGTTTGTTTTTATTTGTTTGTTTTTATTTGTTTGCTTTTATTTGTTTGCTTTTATTTGTTTGCTTTTATTTGTTTGCTTTTATTTGTTTGCTTTTATTTTTGCAAAAAAAAAAGCACCCTTACGGGTGCAAGCATTTAGGTGGCAGTTTGGTCTATAAGCCGAGTTCTGTATTTGATGGTCATCTATCTCGACCTAGCGTCGCCACTAGGTTCAAGCGGTATTTTTAAGTATCTAGGCGAGCGACCCGTAACGATACTTTTAACCTTGCTTCAGGTGGGGTTTACATGGACCAGAATAGTCACCTATTCTGCGGTGAAGCTCTTACCTCGCCTTTTCATCCTTACTATGCTCTATGAAGTATAACACTTAGGGGTATAGCGGTATATTTCTGTTGCACTTTCCTTCTAGTTACCTAGACTTGCAGTTAACAAGCACCCTGCTCTGCGAAGCTCGGACTTTCCTCAAAAGCACCATAACAATGCCTTTGCGACCATCTGACCAAGCTGACGCTATCATTCTATCATATTTTTTTTAGTTGTCAATAGGTAATTGAAAAAAATTATGAATAATTTTAAACAATTTTGTAGAAAACAAAACCTTATTTCCCATAGAAAATAGGAATACTATCTGACACTTTTATTTCTCTTTGTAAAAAATCATATTTTTCGCCGTCCATAGCAAAAGATGAATTGCTATGGTTTTCAATATATGCTTGATCACAAGATATAACTTTTACATTTTTATATTCTTTTACTTTATCAATACCTTTTAAAAAGAGTGTTGCAATTGCTAGCAATGCTTTTAAATAAGATTTCCCTCTTTCTATCAAAACAATATCCATTTTCCCATCACTAACGCTTCCCATATTTTTAAGTTTAAATCCACCTACTGAATGAGAATTTAAACAAAGTGCTAGTAAAAACTTTCCATGATAGCGTTCATCACCAACGGAAATTGTTAAAGGTATAGATTTTTTTGTAAATACTTCCGCCGCCCCGCTTAAATAATAAGCGAGCTTTCCAAAAATATTTTTTAAAGTTCTTTTGGTCATAAAACTAGAAGTAACAAACAAACCTCCGGCAAATGAATAAGTTATATATTCATCATTCACTTTTAGCATATCATAATTAATTTCATAACCTTTTAATATTACATCAATAGCACCATCAATATCAGTTGGAATATTTAAAGTTTTAGCGACATCGTTAACAGTGCCAAAAGGCAATATTGCAAGTTTTGCTTTGTTACCACTTTTCAAAATACCATTTGCAACAATATGTATCGACCCATCTCCGCCCGCAACACAGATAACATCATAATCCTTAGTTGCATTCATAGCGATATTCTCCATATCGTTTGCATCTTTTGAAGCAACCAAGTCAACTACTGAAAAACGCTGTCTAAAACGCTTTTCAATATATGGAAGATATTTTTTTATTTTTCCGTTTTTTGTTGTAGGGTTATAAATTAAAATTAATCTCATGTTTCCTCTTTTTCTAATTTTTAATTTTTCTTCTCAAAATGTCAAGTTTTTTTAATTTACAATTAGATTTTATTCTTACTTTAGATTGAACTAATTTTACATCATTAATTTCTTCACCAAATTCATTTAATATAGAAATTAGTTTTATTGGTTTTATTCTTTTAGGTGATAACAATTCTAATTCGTCTGTCAATTTGAATCTATTTCTCATTTCTACTAATGTATATCCAGATTCATCAGTATCATCAAGCACCATTGCTACAAATTCATAATCAGAAACTGGGGTACTGATTTTTAAATTTTCTTCCGCTTTAGAATAATAAAATCCAGTACAATATTCTCTATGTGAACTCTTATAAACTTCATCTATAATTTTTTGACTCACTAATTTATTAGATTCAACTGAATCGACTGCCATCCTGTAAGCATTTGTAATATTTGCAACATAATATTCTGTTTTCATTCTACCTTCAATTTTCAGACTATCAATTCCTGCCAGATATAAATCTTTAATATGTTCTATCATACACATATCTTTTGAATTAAAAATATAGGTACCAAATTTATCTTCTTCAACAGGGAAAGAAGATTCTCTAGACACTTCTCTAACCTCATAATTCCACCTGCAAGATTGAACGCAAGCACCCCTATTGCTATCTCTGCCCGTCATAAAATTTGAAAGCAAACATCTTCCAGAATAACTAATACACATAGCACCGTGAACAAAACACTCAATTTCGACTTTGTTTCCCACTGCTTTTTTGATTTTTTTAATTTCTTCAAGACTTAGTTCTCTTGCCAAAATAAGTCGTTTGGCACCAGCATCAGCAAAAAACTTTGCCGTTTCTACATTCAAGATGTTACATTGCGTTGAAATGTGTATGTCAATATCAGGGACGGCTTTTCTTATTGCTAAAAAGACACCTATATCTGATACGATTACAGCATCGGCGTTATTTTCCTTCAAAAATTTAACATATTTAATAAGCTCCGAAAAATCATCAGTCCTTGCTAAAATATTGCAAGTTATGTAACATTTCACATTTTTAGAATGAGCAAATTTGATTGCCTCAACTATTTCATCATCAGTAAAATTTCCAGCAAAAGTTCTAAGACCGAATTTGTTGCCAGCGAAATAAACAGCATCAGCGCCGTAATTTATTGCAATTTTCAATTTATTAAAATCACCTGCTGGTGATAATACTTCCATAAAACACCTCAATAATTTTATTATACAACAAAAACATTTATTTTTCAAGGATTTGTTTTCTTTATTAATTTAAATATTTACATATATAACACTAAATAATTTAGATATACTTTAAATCTTTTTTAAATTAAATCGTATTTTATATTTAAAACAATCTAAAATTTGTTATATGAATTTACTATAAATCAAAATATATTATTGAAACAGTAAAATTAATTTGCTTTGATTATCATTAAACACTATTAAATCACAAAAACACATTAATTTGTATCAAAAAAAATATTTATTTATATAATAAAAATATGAATAACATTTGTGAATTACCTTTTGCACATAGAGGCGTGCATAACATTTATCCTGAAAATTCAATACCAGCATTTAAAAAAGCGATAGAAATGAATGTAGGCATAGAATTAGATGTTCATCTAACAAAATCTGGAGAAATTCTAGTATTTCACGACTACAATTTAAAAAGAATGACTGGCATCAACAAAAAAATAGAAGAATTAAAATCAAAAGAAAATAAACTATATAGATTATCAAACACTAATGAATATATTCCAACACTGACTGAAGTTTTAAATCTGGTAAATGGAAAAGTCCCTTTATTAATAGAATTAAAAACAAAATTAAATTACTCAAAATTTGCAAAAAAAATAAAGCATATTATATCGTCCTACAAAGGTGAAATTTATATTCAATCATTCAATCCAATAATAATAAGAAAGTTATATAAATTAAACAAAAATTTAACGTTAGGAATATTATCAAGTTTTTTTGAAGATGAAAAAAAAGGTCTTTTTAAATTAATAGTAAAAAAATTATTGTTACTGAGTTACTCAAAAGCCAATTTTATAGCATATAATATCAAAAATCTACCCAACAAATATACAAACAAAACAAATATGCCAATACTATCTTGGGTAATAACAAATAAAACAGAGTTAGAAAAAGCAAAAAAGTATTCTTGTAATGTAATTACAGAATACTTTGAATAAATTTATCATATTTTTTAATACGCACCTAAAACTATAAATTAATTTTTATCATCTACCTTTTTTATTAAAGCAACCCCATCTCCAATATCGTAAATTTTAGTATGCACTTTTTTGTCATTTAAAATTAAATTATAAAATTCTCTAAGTTTTCTAATCATTGAATTTAATGAATGAGGTGTTGGTGTTTTTCCTAAGACCATTCCATGAAAATAAATATTGTCAGCAAGAATAACTCCGCCGTCATTTAATAAAGATAACAATATCGGATAATAATTTATATATTGACCTTTTGGTCCATCTAAATAAATTAAATCGAATTTTTTATCACAAGATTTTATATATTGCATAGCATCTATAAGATGTAAAGATATTTTTTCTTTAACATTAGACTTTTCTACATTTTCTTGTGCAATTTTAAATCTATCAACATTTATTTCTACACTATCTACAGTTTCGACTGATTTTCTACTAGCCATATTTATGCTACCAAAAGCAATAGCAGTACCTATTTCTAAAATAGTTTTTATTTTAAACTCATCAATATAATCAGTTATAAATTTCATTGTATCATCAAGTGTAATAGGAATATTATTATTTTTTCCAAAATTTTTTATATCTTCTATCATTATATCCTCTTTTTTAGAATAACATTTTATGATTAAACACATTTTATAAATTTTTTAGATCAATGTTTTAAGAATTTAACATACTGGTTAATAACAAAATTATTTTAAAAAATATTTTAATGTTATATTATAAAAAATGGTTTAAACACTTAATATAATTTATGATTTAACTTAGTATACAATAGTAAATATATCACGCAATTAAAGAATTATCAAGAAAAAAAGTGCTTTGCACTTTTGTTTAAAATTAACTTTCTACAATTATAGGGATAATCATAGGTTTTCTTTTCAATTTTTTGAATAAGAAATTAGTAAGCGACTTTCTTACATTCATCTTTAAAGTTTGATAATCTCTACCCTTTAAATCGACATCTTGTGCAGAATCCAAAATAACGGATTTTGCTTCTTCAAGCCAAGACAATGCTTCACCCACATAAGTAAATCCGCGTGAAACGATTTCAGGTTTGTTTAAAATACCTAATTTAGTATTAACAGAAAGCATTACGATACATAAACCATCTTCTGACAACTGTTTTCTTTCTCTTAAAACATTACTATCAAGTTCACCTATTCCGGCACCGTCAATCAACCTACTACCAAAAGGCACTGTTGCTGCAACTTTAAAATAATTTCTATTCAAATCAACACGCATACCATTCATAGGAATAATGATATTATGTCTATCAATGCCCATACTTTCAGCAACTTCTTGATGAGCCATTAAGTGTTTAACTTCACCGTGAACAGGGATAAAATATTTAGGTTTTACTAAAGCAAACATAATTTTTAATTCATCGCGATAGGCGTGTCCAGAAGCGTGTACAGCCTCTAACCCATTGCAAATAACTTTAGCCCCTCTTAATAACAACTTGTTTATAAGGTTAGAAACAGATTTTTCGTTACCAGGTATTGGTGATGATGAGAAGATAATTCTGTCGTTTTCACCTATCTCGATTCCTTTAAAATCACCATTAGCCATTCTAACAAGAGCACTCATTGCTTCGCCCTGACTACCTGTTGAAATTATACAAACCTCATTGTCCTTATAATTTTTTAATTTATCAATATCTATAATATTGTTTTTATTAATAGACATACCACCAACTTTTGAAGCAATATCTGTCATATTAATCATACTTCTACCTGTGAAAGCAACCTTTCTGTTATGTTTTTCAGCAATATTCATAATTTCTTGAAGTCTGTTAACATTTGAAGCAAATGTAGCCACAATAATTCGACTATCTTTATGCTCATCAAATAGCCTGTTTATAGTAACAGCCACAGTTTTTTCACTAACACTCATTCCTGGACGCTCAGCGTTAGTGCTATCCTGCATCAAAAGAAGAACTCCCCTGTTTCCATATTCTGCAAATTTGGCAAAATCAATAACCTCCCCATTTACTGGTGTCAAATCAATATGATAATCACCTGTATGCATAATTACGCCTACCGGAGTTTTTATAGCCAAAGCAAAAGCACCCGCTATTGAATGGTTTGTATGAATAAATTCAATTTCAAAAACACCTAATTTAATTTTTTGATTAGGTTTAACAACATTAGTTTTAAAACTGATTTTTTTATGTTCTTCAAATTTTTTGTGAATTAATGCACAAGTAAGTTTACTGCCATAAACTGGAGCACTAATTTCATTTAAAACATAAGGCAAACCACCAATATGGTCTTCGTGCCCGTGAGTGATGACAAATCCACGGATTTTTTCTTTGTTTTCTTTTAAATAAGTAATATCAGGTACAACTAAATCAATACCCAACATATCATCAGTAGGAAACATTAGACCAGCATCAACAACTATTATATCATTTAAATATTCGATAACTGTCATATTTTTGCCGACTTCCCCAATACCGCCTAAAAAAGAAACTCTAAGATTAGCAATTTTTTTATTAGACTTTACTTTAGTTTTTTGCCCATCTTTTGCATTTTCTAATTCACTTTCTTTAATTTCATTTAATTCGTTATTTTGAATAACTGTAAATTCATTTATATTTTCTTCCATATATATCCTTTTAATTTTATTATAGTCGTTACTTTATATAATCAATATTCTTAACTCTATAGTAATTTACGACATTTTGACAAACATTTATAAGCAAGCATATTACAAATCCAAAGATTAAACCACTAAAATCAAACAACATCATAAAAACAAAGAAACTCACTACTTCAGATATAGTAATGATTAAGTTGTCAGTCACGCATTTTGAATCAATTTTCCTATATCCATTAGTAAGACCAAAAATTTCTTTAATTCCTGCGTCTTTATTACAAATAATAGAGAATCCCCAACTCAAATTAAATAAATTTTTAAGGAAAATAATAATAATTACTAATAGTATAAGTCCTATAAAAATTGATGCATTTGGAAAACCTTTTAACACCATCATTTTTACGAATTTATAGCACAACAAAAATATCGCAAATAAAAAGAGGCTAGACACTATAGTTTGCAACATTTGTTGACCTAAAAATTTAGCAAAATCATTTAAAGTTATATCCCTATCGTTTAAAGTAGTACGCCTATAAATTCTTGTATACTCTAATAGATAAAAGCACACGCGCAACACAATAAATCCTAAAAGTAATATCATAATAGGCAAAATCAAGGATACAATATCAATTTTTTGTAAATCTTGAAAAGTTGTTTGAAGACTAAAGTAAGCAGAGTCAAATTTTAAATTTGTAAAATTCAAAAAAACAGATTCGAGGTCATTTAAAACGCTATTTGACATCAGTTCAACAATAACATTGTCAAACTTTACAAGCACAAATTGCAACATAAAGATATATAGAATCATAGCAAACAAAAGTGTCGCCACAAAACTAAAAAATTCCCTAAAAAATAGATGGAAAGTATCTTTTACCACCTGGCCTCCTATTTGTTAATTTAAAAAAAACTTGCTACTAACTGTATTCTATCATAAACAATTAAAAATAGCAATAGTTTTTTTTTCGTAATTTGTCAAATTTTGTTAAGTATTTCAGTTATAGCAGTTACGCCAGATGATAGGTTCAACCTTTCAATATTTGATTTTAAAGTCTTTTGCATATCCATAGTGGAATTTATAAATGAGATTAGATTGCTAGGCGTCAATTTTTCTTCATATAAAATTCTTGCAACGCCCTTTTCGAAAAAATATCTTGCATTTTCCAATTGGTCGCCTCTAGATGATGAGTTTGATAAAGGAATTAATATAAGAGGTTTCTTTAAAATTAAACATTCAAAAATTGAATTTGCACCTGCTCGAGATATAACCACATCGCTTTTTGCAATTAATTTTGCCAAATCAAAAGAAAATTCTAATTGATTGTAATTAATTTGTTTAATTTTTTTAGATTTCCCCTTACCCGTTATATGAATTATATTGTAATCTTTTAGTTTTTCTAAAGAAGAATAAATTGTTTCATTAATGCTTTTTGCCCCTAAACTACCACCCATTATAAGAATTGTAGGTTTTTTTTCATCTAAATCTAATTTTTCTTTAGGTTCAGTTATATTATAAAATTCTTTTGAAATTATAGGTCCTATTAATTCTACCTTTTTACTTTTATCTGTTAATTTTGGAAAATTTACTAACATTTTACTGCAATACTTTAAAATTATTTTATTAGCCAAACCAAAAGATGAATCGCTTTCGTGCGCTATAACAGGGATTTTCAATTTTTTACTTGCAATGACAACCGGTAATGCCACATAACCCCCTTTTGAAAAAACCACATCAGGATTAATCTTTTTCAAAATTTCTTTTGCCTGCTTTACAGATTTCATAAGTTTAAAAGGTATCAATAAATTAGCAAAAAATTTTCCACGAATAAACTTTACTGTTTCTATTTCATAATATTCAATTTTTTTCTTTTTTATATAATCTTTTTCTATTCCATTAGAACCTATAAAATATACTTTTTTATTATCAAGCGCTTCTATAACAGATAGACAAGGCTTTACGTGTCCTAACGTCCCTCCGCCAGTGAATACTATTTTTTCCATACAATATCTTATGCTAAATTTGACTAATTATGCCGAATATATTTACAAAGATAAATTGATTTTTTAAATTATTATTCGGAGAAATTATGGACAACAAAAATTTACTAAAATTTATTTTATCAAACACAGAATTACAAAATAATAAAATAATAACAAATATTCCATATAATCAATTTGTTTTCATACAAAATTCTATACATCAATCAAAAACAAAACTTAAAATTGATATAGATGAAAATTTGGAAAATCTGCTAATAAAAATCATTTATAAAATGCTTAATTCAAATATAAGCAGTTATTACATTAAAACAATGGTTAAAGATATTTTAACTAATATCTATGCTAAAAATATATTAAGTTCTAATTGCAATGCTTTTATAAATAAGCCATATACTAAAATAAATAAAAAAGATATTGAAAAAAACCACGAATTATTTTTAGATAACGATTGGCAAGAATTAATAAACAGAAAATCATCTATGAAACTACCAGAATTTAAATTGCTTTCATTGTATCAATTTAAACAAGTAATGCCTACATACATTTTTTTTAAAATTTCTAATGACCCCATTATTCAATCTGCTATTAATGAACTATTGCAATGTTTTTATCCTTTTAGTCAAACATTTTTAACTACTAGTGATAAATTAGCAAATTATTATACAATTAGTAATAAACTTGTAAGCGATTCTGAACATATTGACATCATTCAACTATAAATATTATAAACAATATAAAACATTTATTACAAAACATTCGTTGTTATTATTTAATAATTATCAGATATTAACTACGATTAATTATAAACAATCCTAAACACATCAATTACATTAAAAGCAAATGATATAAGCAAACATAATAACCAAAATAAAACATTAACCTTTAATCATTCACATAAAAATATTTTACACATTCATTACTTTTTATTATAAATAATACTGCACGCTTTAATTATAATTATTTGTAATTGATATGAAGATATAAACATAGCAAAATTAATCAATATCAATTATACAATAAATAAAGCATTGTAATTTAGATTTTAATCGTTATAACACAAGCCGAACAAATATATTTAATAATAAGTTATAAAATTAAATTTAGTAACCTTTATGTTATTAACTATCATTAAAGTTTTATCAACAAAATTAAACTGATGAAACCAAAAAGCATTATTATCATAATTCAATCTTATAAAAAAGACTTAACCTCAAAATTTAATCTTTTAAATAAAAACTAAAATTAAAGACTTATTAGTAAGTCATTTTTTTTAATGTAAACATATTAAAATTCAAAAAAACAAGTTAAATTATATTTTTAAAAAAATTTATTGACAATAAAAATATAATATGATAAACTTTAAAGGTAGCAAATAAATACAATACTGTTTACATATTATTCATTTTGCAGATTGATTTTATTTATTATAAAGGGACAATATTAAAATAGCATAATTTTAGTTAAACCTAACAATAATGAACATCAAATAGTATAAACAATAAATTTGATAAACAATTAACTTAGGCAATAAAAATGACAAAATTATGTAGATAAAATGTAGAATCATTGTGAATAATCAATATAATAAATATTAAAAATATATGGACGATTAGCTCAGTTGGTAGAGCAACTGACTCTTAATCAGTGGGTCCGGGGTTCGAGTCCCCGATCGTCCACCACTTAAGAAAAAAGTTGTTTATCGGCAACTTCTTTTATTATTCTTTAATGTTTAATTAAATTATAATTTGTTTATTTAATTGCTTGCCTTTTATCTGCTTCGCTTATGTAATGAGTGTATATATTTAATGTCGTATAATATTACTATGCCCTAACCTTGTCTTCCTGTGGCAATTTATAAATATTTCTATACAAAACTTTAATATTTATTTTCTTTTGCCACTCATCTTCGGCAGAAACATAGTAACTCCCATGATTTGCTATAACATTTTCTACATCTTGACCAGAATTCTATTCAATCTGCAAAAAACTAACTTCGTGCCTTCTATATTTTCTCTCTAAACTCTCAATACTTGGATTTCTATTTTTTATTGTATGATTATATCATAGAAAATAAAAATATTAAAGAAAAATCTCCTTGAAATTTCAAGGAGATTTTTGAATTTATGTTTTATTGTGTTATTTCTTCAGAACCAATATAAACTTCAAAACATATAGCTTCTGATTGAACAGTATCATCAGTGGCTTTTAGCCTTACAAGGAAAATCACATATTCGTAATAATATCCAGCATTTTTATAAATCCAACGATTGCTTTCATTTAAACTTAAACTATCTGTCCAGCCTTTTGTGGAATAAATAGAATCATTTTCATCACTAATTATTTCCAAATCGGCTATAATTTCATCTTCACTGCCTTCGACAGTTGTTATATATTTTTGAGTATAATTAACAACTTTATATTCCAAATCGAATTTAGAAAATTGAGTTTTTTCTTCCGCTGTTAATTCTCTTACAAAACGGTCATAGTTACCACTTTCATTTGCTTGTGAATAAAATTTTCCTACTTTTAAGTTATATGGATTTGAAGGATCTTGATAAAAAACAAATTTTTCTTCTTCAGGGCTATTTGACGTTCCTTGAGAACCAAATCCATAAACTCCCTCA
>CASFFI010000022.1 GCA_949293925.1 uncultured Christensenella sp.
TCACCCGCTCCATTTTTTTGCTGTATATAGTATAATTTAGCCCACCTATCAATACATATAGTGGTGTATTGATAGGTAATTTTTATTCCTGAGTAGAATTTGAGTAGAATTTTAAAAAGTTAATTATATAAATATCATTTGAATTTAAAATCTATTTCTATTCATTCATTAATGGATTTAACCAGATTTATTAAACTTTAAACAGACATTAATCTAAACTATTTATCAAAAGTTATAAAGTTCTCTATAAATATCATTTGAATTTAAAATCTATTTCTGTCTATTTATTAATAGGTTTTTCCAGATTGATTCAAATTCAAACAGACATTAATCTAAACAGTTTTGAAGCATTTCGGTAGATGGATATTTTTTTAATAGTTCTATTAACTGATTTTCATCTATGAATCTTACATTTAAATTGTTCAATATAAAAATTGTAAATGTGTCTTCTTTTAACATTTTGAAGCAATTATATAAGGTAATATCTGTTGGGACTTTTACCTGCTCTACTTTTAATACCTTTTCTGTCTTTAAATGCAGACTATCTATTTTAAAACTATTATCTTTAATGATTTTAAAGATGTTTAATATAAAAAACACAATAATTACTATATAAAAGAAATTTACATAATACTTTAAATTTAACAAAAATAATATTAAAAATAACAAAATAAACGCTAAATTTATAAAAATATTAAAAATTTTAGACTTTTTTTTGCTTTTATTTGAAATTCCATCAAGCATCTTATAACCATCTAAAGGTTCTATAGGTAGCATATTAAACAAGGCTAGCACCATATTGCAATAAAAGAAATCAATAGTCATTGCGTGAATGCTAGGGAAAATCCACCACAATGCACAAAGCAACACCATCATAAAAAGATTTACAATAGGTCCTGCAACAGCAATTATAAATTCATCATCTTTTTTTATCTTATTGTTTAATTTTATAGAAAATCCAAATATATTCAAATCAAAATAATCTATATTATATCCTCGTTTTTTTGCAACCCACAGATGTGCCATTTCGTGTAAATATAGTGCAAAAAAGTAATTTATCAATAAAATAAATCTACCGCAAAACACACAAAATATTATAAGTAGAAAGAAACTAAATCCCACCCTATATTTAACTTTAAACATATTATAATATATTCTACAAATTTTTATATATTACGAAAAAGACGCAACTTGTCACCTATTGCTGAAATGCTAATGTTTATCTCATTAAATTCATTTGAATCTATGTCTATTTTGATATTTTCAAACTTTACATTTACATAATTATTTAATAAATAAAATATATCACTTTTAATTAATTCACAAATATTTTTTGGCAATTTGTTTTTTACATCTATTAAGTTTTTTAATCTATCTATTTCCATGCTTCACCTTATAAATCTACATTTTTATTTTTAAAGTTTTTATTATTCGTTAAAATTTTTACAACTACAAAAGAAAAAAATAAAAAATTATATAAAAATTGCATAAAAAGTTAAAAATAATAATGAAAATGTTGTATTTTTTATAATTTTATATTATTTATATATTAATCAGTTTTAGTCATTAATAATATTTAATTAAGTTTTTCTTTTTAGATACTTCTTTATTCCTCCTAAAAATCCTTTATATTTATAAGTGCAATCAAATAATTTTTTGCTACCTGTTACCAAATTTTCAGTTAGTGTGGCAAATGCTCTATCTAAGGCACATTTAGAATTTATGTTTTTGATTTCATTAATTGATGCAAATGATACTTTATCATCTTCTGGTAACACACCTAAAAATTCAATGTTTAATGCTTTTTGAATATCATAAACATCTAACATAACTTTATCTAAAACTAAATCACCCCTAACTCTATTTAATACAAATTTTAAATCTGTGATATTATATCCTTGTAAAATATTAATAACAATATCAGCATCTTTTAATGCACTTAAATGTGAAGTTGTAACTATAATTGCTTCATCTGCAAACCGACAAGCGCGTGCAAAACCTGCATCTATTCCCGCTGGACAATCTATTAAAATATAATCAAACATATCTTTGAATTCATTTAAAATTGATTTCATAGAGTCCAAAGAAAAATTAAAATTAAAGTTAAAATTTCCGCTTGAAACCATATATAAAATTGGATAATCATCATCTTGGACTAAACATTGTCTTAATCTGCATCTAGACTCTACATAATCTGTAAGGGTAAATGTAATTTTATCTTCGAGTCCCAATGCCACTTCTAAATTGTTAAGACCGATATCCATATCAATCAAAAGAGTACGCAAATTTTTTTTTGCTAAATGCATACCAAGATTAGCACAAATTGTAGTTTTTCCTACGCCACCCTTTCCTGATGTTACAACAATAACTCTTGCCATATTCCGCCTTTTTTATATTTTAAAAAAAATCTCTACATTCGTAAACTAACAAACTCAATAAAAAAAGCACTTCGACAATATAAGTGCTTTTTTCTACCAATCAATATAAAAGTTTGAGCCTGATTTTACAATCTTGTCTAAACCATTAGCAATTACATTTTCGCCTATTTCACCAGTAAAACTTGGATAAGAAATTTTTTCTTTTGCATATTCTAAAAATCCACTAATATTTGTAACTCCTCCGACAAACAAAATACCATTTCTTTTTATTTGTTCTTTTATTTCGTCTGGCATATTAGAAATATATAAGTCTATTAGTGACAATATATCATCTATGGTATTTTTTAATGTTAATTGCATGCTAGAACTAGTCATATTTGCCTTTTGCAATTTGCCGTCTTTATCAATACCATAAAAACTTAAAGAATTGTTATCATATTTATATAAAGTAGATAACTCTATTTTTAATTTTTCTGCTACATAATTATCAATTTTAAGTCCACAATCATCAAATACAAAATCTATGATATTTTTGTTAATATTTTCACCACCAATTTCATAAGTTCTACCCGAAAATATTTTCTTGCCACTTAATACTGATATATCAGTTATATACTTTCCTATATCTACAACCATACTGACATCATCATCTGATAAATTTGTAGCATAAACTCTTGCGCATAATGCATTTGAAACAAATTTTACTTTGCTGGCACCAGCTTGATATAATTCTTTTTCTAAACTATTTAAAGTTTCAATATCAATAGAAGCAGGAACACTAGCCGTAACCGACATTCTAATACTACCACCAACAATATATTGTGAAAACAATTTTTTCAATAAATTAGATAGATATTTTATATTTGTGATTTTACCTGCTTGAAGTGGAGAATATAAAATAACATCTTTATCATTTTTGGATAATTCGATAGCATTATTTCCAACTGCCTTAATAACAGGGAAAAATCCTATGATTTTTAAAGCAACGACACAAGGTTCACTAGCAATAACCCCCTGCCCTTTCCTTGTTAAAATAATCTCATTCGAGCCTAATTTTAAACCTATTTCAACCATATATGACCCCTTACATATATTTTTACAAAAAAACAAAAATTTGTCAAAAATAATATATAATAAATTAAAAAACAAAATAAAAATCTTTTTAAAATATATACCTTGCAAAATATTTTTAATAACTAGTTAAATAATCTTGTTGAAAAAAACTTACTTTTGAATTAATTTTTTTAACTTAATTTTTAAATAACTTTTTTATTTGCTTATTTATTTGCTTTTTTTGTTGGTTTTTTAATTATTTTTTTTATTTATATTTTTTTTAAACTTACTTTTTAATTAATTTTTTAATTTAATTTTTGTTTATTTTTGTTGTTTTTTGTGTTTTTTTGCTAGTTTTTGCTGGTTTTATTTGTTTATTTTTACTTTACTGAATAAATAATTAAAAAATAAAAAAACTTTACAAAATCGTAAAGTTTCTATAAAATGTAAATTATTGTCATTATCTTTATAATAATTGTAAATTTTTCCCGTAAACCTTTTTAAAATCGCTTGCAATACTCATTGCTTGACTAATCTCCAAAGATGCATCCTTTTCAACCAAAGTTTTCAAGATGACGGTATCACCTAATATATCACATGAAATGTCTTTGACAGAATTAGAACCTGTAACATTAAGCATTGACGCAAGTTTAATTATAATAGCGAGTTTTTTAACAGCATCAATATCTTCTTCATCTAAAATATCTTTGTACCTAACCCATTCGCTTAAAGAAAAATCATTTATATTTTGTGAACTTGCTATGAATGCTGCAAGCAAAATTTCTCTATGGCTTACACCAAATATATCACTATGGCTGATAACAAAGAAATTATTTCTTTCATAGTTTTCAAAGGAAATACGCTTTCCACTCATACACATAGACGCTGCAATTCTTAAAACTTTAGCAAAATTTCTATTTAATTTATGCAATACTCTTAATTGTCTATACAAAATGACAGATAAATCGTAAATGTTGTTAATAGCTTCTACTCCGCCATAAAATTCATTTATATTGCTAAGACTACAGCCCAATACATCAAAAATAGGGCGTTCTATATTAAGACCGGTCATATATCTAATAACTGTGCCATCAATTAGACCGTGAGTAGATATTGCAACTTCTTTGAATTTTGTAACATTTTTTAAAGCATTTATAATTGAAACTCCACCTGCCAATAAATCTGCTCTGCCTTCAGTAATGCCTTTCAATTTTTTAGTTTTATCTAGGTCAAGCGTTTTAATTAAATTAAATAAAGAATTAAATGTCTCTTCTTTTAAAATGTAATTGTGCGCCAAATCTAATGGGTATCTTGTTGATTTTCTCGCAAGTTTACCTACAGCTTCAAAAATTTCTCCTACACCTATGAATGAACAATCTTCTTCAATATCTTTTAAAATGTCTATATTTGATAAATATGATAAAAAGATTTCTTGCATTTTTTCTATTTTGTTTTCAGGTACTGTAATGTTTGATGTAAGCTCTGCTAAAGTTAAAGCCCCAACAGGTAAAATTTTAAATCCCAACAACACTTTTCTACTATATTTTAAAATTATAGAAGATACATCACCTACCTGCATAACAAAACCTTTTGTAATACCAAAAGTATTAATAATAGCAGTATGAATTAAAGTTGCAATATCTTCATTTGATTGAATTTTAAAAAATAGCGAAACTGTTTTGTATATTTCATCAAAAAAGGCAATTTGATTTCTGACATTATTAAATTCTGGAGATGCTATACATTCAATATCCTGAATCTGTCTATTGTCTATAATTTTTCTGAAAGACTTTAAAATTAAAATTGTTTCAGAAATTCTTTGCGACTTAATATAATCATCATTAGAAGAATTTTCGATGCCTAATTTTAATGGTTCGGTAATACTTCTATCCAACACATAATAGCCATTTTTTGTATAATTAACAATGCTTAAATTCAATTCGTTAACACCTAAATATAATACCGCTAATTGTTGCATATAACCTTCCTTTTTTTCTACACTAAACTACCATTTTTTTTCAATTTAGTCAATACTAATTTTAAAATATTTTTATTTTTTAAATGAATTTTTTTCACTGAATTTTAAAGAGAAATTTTGTATTTTTTACTTATTCGATTCGATTAATTTAACTATATCTTGACTAAACAACTTCCAAGGAAGTTTTTCAAAATCAGGATATGCTACAAATGTTAAAATTTTCTTTGATATAGGGTGAACAAGTTTTAATTTGTAAGAAAACAAAGCAAGATTGCCACCATGCAATTTATCGCCATATTTATAATCGCCGTACAAAACATTTCCAAGTCCCAAGCCTAATTGAACTCTAATTTGATGACTTCTACCAGTTTCGAGTTCAACATCAAGTAAGGACATATTTTGTTTTTGTGCTATTAGTTCATAAGAAAGTATTGCTTCTTTTGCCCCCATTTCACTTCTAGTCGCAATTTTAACAGTGTTTGTTTTTTCATCTTTTACTAAAAAGTGTGTAATACGCTCTTTTGGACGCTTCATTTCACCCAATACAACTGCCAAATAATTCTTTTTTAATTCGTGATTTTTAAGTTGAGTTGAAAGCCTACTTGCTGCTTTTGATGTTTTTGCAAACACCATTACTCCACCTGTCGGGCGATCTAATCTATGAACTAATCCTAAATAAACATTTCCTGGCTTATTATCTCTATTTTTAATATAATTTTTTAACATTGTCAAAAAATCCAAGTCTTTACTTGAATCTTCCATAACTGGAATATTGTGTGGTTTAACAACAACCAACAGATGATTATCTTCAAATAAAATAACTGGCTCAAAAACTTTTTCTTCCATAATTCTCCAATAAAAACTTCAGATTATTATAACATATTTCCAAAGATTTTCAAGCATTTTTAAAGATAATATTAAATTTCCTACAACTAGAAATTAAAGCTTTGATTATTAAAAATCACATATTAATAAATTAACTTTAAATATAGTAAAATTAAACATAATATTTATTTATCAAATTACAAATAAAAACTTTTAAAATTAGATATTAACAAGATTATTTGACAATAATGTAAAAAAATTTTAAAATAAAAATATATTCACAAGTGAGGTATTATGAAATTTTATAGATGTAATCGTTGTGGCAATATAATTGCCTACATAAAAAGTTCAGGTGTTAAAGTAGTATGCTGTGGTCAAACCATGGAAGAATTATTATTAAACACAACTGAAGCATCACAAGAAAAACACAAACCAACCTATACAATAAGTAACAATGAAGTAAATGTCACTGTTTCTAGCACATTACACCCAATGACTGAAGAACATTATATTCAGTGGATTGTATTAGAAACTGATAAAGGTTACAGCATCAAATATTTAAAGCCAAATGACAAGCCAACAGCAACTTTTATTATAACAAAAGATGAAAAGATTAAAAATGTTTATTCATACTGCAATTTACACGGCTTATGGTCGAATAATTAATTAAAAAAATCCCTTAAAAAAGGGATTTTTTTTGTTTCAAACAATACAAATTATTAATAAATATATATTTTATAAATCTTATATAACAAGTAACAAAGCACACTTTTAAAAATCTTTAAATAACATTATTTTCATAAATCACAGCAGAGCAACCACAAGGTAACAATACTGATGAATTTTTTATAGGCAAGCCAATTTCATAAGCATCTGTTTTAGGATTTTTAAAATTTCTTGAAACAGTTAATTTTAAGATATTTTCCATAACAGTTGGCTGAAGACCTGTTGTGTAACTATTAATTAATACTAAGGTTGGCTCATCAACTAATACTTTTGACAATAGTCTTACAAAATCAAAAATATTATCTTCTATTTTCCAAGTCTCTCCACTAGGGCCTCTGCCAAAAGAAGGTGGATCTAGTAAAATTATATCATATTTATTGTTTCTTCTAATTTCTCGTTCTACAAATTTTCTGCAATCATCAACTATATATCTAATAGTTGTGATATTATTTAATTTTGCGTTTTCTTTTGCAATTTCAACCATTGACTTTGCAGCATCTACATGAGTAACTTTAGCACCTGCTTTTGCACAAGCAATAGATGCTCCACCCGTATATGCAAAAAGATTTAAAACTTTTAACTTGGTAGGTGATTTTTTAATTATATCAGTTAACATATCCCAATTTACAGCTTGTTCTGGGAACAAACACATATGCTTAAAAGCCATCGGCATAATTTTGAATTTTAAATCTTTATATGTAATTTGAAAACTTTTTGAAATCTCTGTAAAGAATTCCCAAACTCCAGATTTGCCTTCCATTCTATGATAATAGCAATCTAAATTTTTTGTTTTTGATAAATCGCCATTCTTCCATATTACTTGTGGATCTGGTCGCAAGAAAATATATTGACCCCAACGCTCTAATTTTTCGCCGTTAGATGAATTTAAAACTTCATAATCTTTCCAATTATTTGCTATTTTCATTTTACAATCTCAACTTTTAATGTATTTCCATCAAAATCGAATTCATTATTTAAATCATTTTTAAATTCAATAGATGTTGCTAAAACATCGGATAAAATATTAGATTTGTATTTCATTAATATATTTCCTATACTATTTTGTTCGATATAAATTTTAATCCTATCTATTACATTGAAATTTAACGATTTTCTAAGTGATTGTATTTTTGAAACAAACTCTCTTACAATTCCTTCTTCTACCAAACTTTGAGTTAAAGTAGTGTCTAAAATTACACCTAAATTGCCATCTACTGATGAAACATACCCATCTAATTGTATCATACTAATTAGCAAATCATCTTTTGTTATTTCAAAATTTGTACCATTTATATTGAAAGAATATGTTTTTCCGCTATTTACAGTATCAACTACTTTTTTAGCATCACAATTTGACAAATATTCTTTAATGTCCATAATATGTTTACCATATTTTGGACCTAAAGTTTTTAATTGTGGTTTTAATGTGTACATTACAAATTTAGAAATATCTTCATTTTCTACAACTTCTTTAACATTCAATTCTAATTTTAATATGTTTTTATACTCATCACTTAAATTTGTTTTATCAGTTGTATCAGTCAAATAAATTTTTGAAAGAGGTTGTCTGTTTTTAATATTTGCCATATTTCTACAACTTCTACCAAGTTCAGTATATGAATAGGTTAAATCCATATCACGCTCTAAATCTTCACAGATTAAACTTTCATCTGCTATTGGAAAATTAGTCAAATGCACTGAAATTTCTGCATTGACATCTACACTTCTTACAATATTTTGATAAATAGTTTCACTAAAGAATGGTGTAAAAGGAGCAGATAGTTTTGCATATTCTTTCAATACAGTCCAAAGAGTCATATATGCTGAAATTTTATCCTGTGTCATACCCTCTCCCCAAAAACGCTTACGAGAGCAACGAATATACCAATTAGAAAGTTTATCTACAAATTTTTGCATTTCTCTTGCTGCATCAGTTGACATAAATATATCTAACTGATTATCAACATACTTTATTAAATTATTGAGTTTTGACAAAATCCATCTGTCCATTACTGTTAATTTACAATCTTTTAAGTTATATTTAGTTGGGTCAAATTTATCAATTTCAGCATACAAAACATAAAACGAATAGCAGTTATATAATGTGCCTAAATAGTTTTTAATAGCATCTGACACTGTTTCATCTGTGAACATTATATTATTCCAAGGTTGATTTACAGTGTACAGGCTCCATCTAACAGGGTCAGCCCCCATTTTAGCAATCATTTCCATAGGCGGAGTATAGTTACCTAAAGACTTTGCTAACTTTCTTCCAAGGCCATCAACAACAAAGCCATTTGCTATACACGCTTCATAAGGAGCTGTATCAAATATAGCTGTTGAAATTGCCTGCATAACATAGAACCAACCACGAGTCTGGTCAATTCCTTCACTAATAAATTTTGCAGGGAAAGTTTCTTTAAATTTTTCCTTGTTTTCGAAAGGGTAATGGTGTTGAGCAAAAGGCATACAACCGCTGTCAAACCAAACATCTAAAACTTCTGGTACTCTTTTCATTGTTTTACCGCAATCTGGACAAACAAAAGTAACTTTATCTATATAAGGTTTGTGAAGTTCAATATCTTTAGTTAAATTACCTAACTTTTTTAACTGTTCAACACTACCAACAACTTCAATATGCCCACACTCGCAAGTCCAAATAGGTATTGGTGTACCCCAATATCTATCTCTTGACAAACACCAATCTATATTGTTTGCAAGCCAATTTCCCATACGACCATCTTTTATATGTTCTGGACGCCAAAACACTTTTGAGTTATTTTCAACCATTTCATGTCTTAATTCAGAGGTTTTCATAAACCAACCAGACCTAGCATAATACATTAATGGACTATGGCAACGCCAACAATGAGGATATGAGTGTGTAATTTTCATTGTTTTAAAAATCTTGTTTTGCTTTTTTAAATCAATTACAATTTGTTCATTAGATTTAAATACATCAAGTCCTGCATAATCTTTACATTTTTCTACAAATTTGCCGTTACTAGAAGCCATTTGAACAAAAGGCAAATTATAAATTTTACCTACTCTTGCGTCGTCTTGTCCATAAGCTGGTGCAATATGTACAATACCAGTACCATCTTCAGTTGTTACATAACCATCTGAAACAATTCTAAATGCTTTTTCTCTATCTGCTTTAGAAATATAATCAAACAAAGGCTCATAAGTTTGACCTACAAGTTCGCTACCTTTTTTAATTTCTAAAATGCTATATTCTTCTGGTTTAAAAAACGAAGGAATTAAATCTTTTGCCAAAATATATTGTTCATCATTTGCTGAAACTAACGCATAATCAACATTAGGATTAACACATAATGCAACATTTGAAGGAAGTGTCCAAGGAGTAGTCGTCCATGCTAAAAAATAAGTATTTTCACTACCCACCTTTTTAAATTTTGCAACCGCCGTCAATTCTTTTCTATCTTCATAACCTTGTGCGACTTCGTGTGCAGATAAGGCTGTCCCACAACTAGGACAAGATGGCAATACTTTGAAACCTTTATATATTAACCCTTTGTCATAAATTGTTTTAACTGCCCACCAAACACTTTCTATGTAATCGTTATAGTATGTTACATAGCAGTCATCGTCCATATTAACAAAATACCCAACACGCGTTGAAAATTCTTTCCAAATGTCTACATATTTCCAGACATTTTTTTTGCATTCTTCAACAAATTTATCTACGCCAAAATCTTCGATTTGAGATTTCCCTGTAATACCTATTTCTTTTTCTACTGCAAGTTCAACAGGCAATCCGTGAGTATCCCAACCGCCCTTTCTTGGCACAAAAAAACCTTTCATCGCACGATATCTGGTGAAAACATCTTTTAAAACTCTTGTTAAAACATGACCGGTATGAGGTTTTCCATTTGCTGTTGGTGGTCCCTCGTAAAATGACCAAACCTTATTGCCTTTATTCATATTTAAAACTTTTGTTTTTATATCAAAATCTTTCCAAAATTTTAAAACTTCTAATTCATCTTTTCCGCAATCTAAACTAGGTCGTACAGTTTTATACATAATAACTCCTAAATAATATTTAAAAGATATTTTTAAAAATCTTCTAAATTTATAACATTGATATTTTAGCACAATAAAAAAAAAATTACAATAATTTGAATTACCTTAATTGTATATATTAATTAAAGTACTTAAAAATTTATTTATATATAAGCCATTTCTAATTATAGCATAAAAAAAATCTCTTAACAAGAGACTTTTATTGGCGAGTCCTAAACACAATTTTGACAACCAAGGCCTGCTGTAATGAAATTATAATGCTCCATCAAAGCTACCTTAAAGCACATACTTTAACTTACTTAGTGATGCTACATTCCTGTCCTGACACGATTCATAAGGAAATATTGTCTAAGACCTTAATTTCAACACACTATAATGACACTCGAACGCACGACTTAAATTGCCGAGATTGTTATCAGCCCCGCATAAAGTGGATTTCGGGTACAGGGAACCACTAGCGCCCCACCTATTAAGACTCATAAGTATATTAACATAAAAAATATTTTTAATCAATAATTTTTAATAAATTTCGTATAAGATTTGATTTATAATTATTAATCTTAATATTTATTGATATTTTTATTCATCGCTAATTTTAATTAATTGCAAAAGTTAGTATAAAAAATAAAATATAGCATTTTAAATCTTTGAAAGATTTTGCCCTGATATACAATAAAAACAAACTAAAATTAGTTTTGTATATAAAAATAAAATCTTTCGTTTCTTTTTATAACTCGCCTTGTGCCAACGCATAATGCTTTTATGTTCTCTTTAAAATGAACATAAAGCTTATATTATTATTTTTTTTAATGTTAAAAATAAAATATATTTTTTTAATTGTAATCGTAATTGTAACTGTATAAAAATTGTAAATCATATAAAAATTGACAAAATGTAAAATTGTGTTAAAATAAATGTATGAATAATTTTATCGTTGGAAAAAAGTATGAAGCATTAGCACAAGGTGAGTTATCAAAATTAGGATATGAAATTTTGATGCACAACTTTAAATGTAAAATCGGCGAAATTGATTTAATATATAAAGATAATGGCACTTATGTATTTGCTGAAGTAAAATACAGAAAATCAACAAGTTTTATGAATCCACTTGAAGCAATAACACCAAAAAAAATTAGAAATATTAAACTTACTGCACAATACTTCTTAAAATTAAATTGTTTATATGATGTGAATATAAGATTTGATGCTATTGAGATTATCGGCGAAGATGTAAGAATTATAAAAGATGCTTTTTAATAATTTTTAATAATTCTTGACAAAATATTACAAAATATATATTATAAAATAAGAAACTTTAAATTAAAGAAAATAGTATTTAATTTAAAGACAAATTTGAGGTGAATATGAACGAAATTCCAAAATTAAAAGTAAATGGTATAGTTAACAGTTATCCAGATGATTTAATTATGCTTTTTGCAAATGATATTTTTAAAGGTATGTTGGAAAATATTTTTGATTATAATGAAGGTATTTCTTATCAATTAAAGACTAAATTTGTAGATAATTCAAAATCATATAATTTATTGGTATGTGCAGTTATTAATTCTCTAGCAAGTTGCATTGACTTTGAAAATACCATTTTAGATAATTCAAAAAAAATATATAAAATAGATAAACATAACAAAAAAATACCTGAATACAGTGAATATTATATTGGAATCTCATTATCCAGTTTAGAAATTCTTTCAGAAGAAATGAAATTAAATGAAATAATTGATCTAATGGACAATATAAAATTCAATAGAACTCAAGATTTAGAAAATAGCAGAGTTCCAATTTTAACTAGTTATTTTGATGTTTTGATTAGAAATGTTTTAACATATTATTATCATTTTTACCCTTTTAAATTTAAAGAGTTATATCCTAATTTAAATAAATCTATTGAAGAAGATTTGTCTAGTGAAAATAGTATATTAAAATCTTATTTAAATGGTTATAAAATTGATAATCAATACGAAAGTTTAGGTGAAATCATAATTAGAATTGATGATGAATTTAAAAATGGAAATTTTGAAACATATAAAAAATTTTTAAATACAGTAGAAAATCCTAAATCAACATTAGATAATAAAAAAGAATATTTTTTATCATATCTAAACACATCGCGAATATCTAGAAATATGGACTACTTGTATTTTATAATTTTAACTAATGCTTTATTAGAAAATTATTCTAAGTATGATAAATTTAAAGATGCAATGAAAGAAAATGGAGTAACTCCTATTAATATAGGTTTGTCTGATATAAAAAATTTACAAAATTTAGCAGTAGAAA
>CASFFI010000023.1 GCA_949293925.1 uncultured Christensenella sp.
ATCATATTTCAGTAATGAAAATAAAGTTGAAAGCAAATTTAATTCAAAATATACATTTGATAATTTTATTGTCGGAAAAAGCAATCAAGTTGTTCAAGCGGCAGTTTATACAGTCGCTTGCTATCCTAGTGAAAAAATTAATCCACTATTTATCTATGGAGGTGTAGGTCTTGGAAAGACTCACCTTTTGCACGCAGCTGGAAATTATTTAGTCGAACACAGACCTGAACTTAATGTTTTATATGTAACCTGTGAAACTTTTACAAATGATTATGTGGATTCATTACGACTTGCTAAAGATAAATCAAATACTGCATTCAGAGATAAGTACAGAAATGTTGATGTTTTAATGATTGATGATATTCAATTTATTTCTAACAAACCTGGAATTCAAGAAGAATTTTTCCACACTTTTAATGATTTGTACCAAAATAACAAACAAATAATCATAGCATCTGATAGATCGCCTAAAGAAATGTCGGCACTTGAAGAAAGATTGCGTTCTCGATTTTCAAGCGGACTAATACAAGATATTCAATCGCCAGACTATGGAACTAGAGTGGCTATTTTAAGAAAAAAAGCAAGTCAAGAAGGATATTTAGTTGATGATGATGTAATTAATTACATAGCAGAATTTTATGATACGAATGTAAGAGAAATGGAAGGTATTTTGTCTAAAGTCTGCTTTTATTCGTCTTTAATTGGTAAAAGCAGTGCTTCTATGGAAGATGCAAAAGAAGCATTAAAAGATATCGACTACACTTCTAATAACACTATAACCGCTGATAAAATAATTAACACTGTCTGTGAATATTTTAAAGTGTCTAAAGATGATATTATCGGCAAAAAGAAAAATAAAGAAATTGTTGAACCTAGACAATTATGTGTTTACCTTATTAATGAAATGATAAACATACCCCTTGCTGCAATAGGTGAAATATTTGGAGGAAGAGATCACACTACAATTATGCATGCCAGAGATAAAATTTCTACTCAAATAAAAGTAAATCCTCATATAAAGACAATTGTTCAAGATATAAAATCTCAAATTTCTAAACACTAATGCACAAAATTGTGTATAAATTGTAGATAACTAATTTTACTTTGTGGACTAAAATATGGAGTTATCCAAAATAAATCCACAATTTTTTTTGATATATTTAGTATTGTTTATAATTTTTCAACAACAATAATACAACATATTGATTTGTACACAATTTTATACACATTTCCACAAAGACTAATATTTCATCTACAAACAAAAAAAATATTTTTATAAATAAAAGCGTGTGCGGAATAAAAAACAAATTTATGTTATTAGTTTTTTTATGAAATAATAATAAAAGTAATTAAGTCTTTTAACTTAAAAAACATAATTATTTTGATATTTTTTTAACTTAAAACACAACAAAAACTTATAGTTATTTAAAAAGTTAATAAACATTATATTGTTTTTTTTAATAAAATTTTAATAAAAGCTATAAACTTAAAAGTTAAATAAAAAAATATAAAATACAATTGAAAGTTATTTATTAAAAATAAAAAATTAAATTACTATTTAAAAGTATTTTATATTTTTTGTTTGAAAAATTTATTTAGTTATTATAAAAATTTATTTTAACAATCGTTAAAGAAATATAAATTATTAAAAAACCAAACAAAAAATTTTTAATTTTTACTTGTTTTTTATATTACTCATTTTATAACCTTAATACTTTAATAACAAGACAAGTTTTTTTTAATTCATTACTTAAACTACAAATGAAAGTTAGTTTTTTAAAATTTAAATTGCAATAAAAATTAGTTATTTAATAAATTTAAAACACAATATAACATTGTCTTTTAATAACTTAAAACACGATATTTATTGTTATTTAATTTCTTCAAAAACAATATAAAAATATGTTATTTATTTATATTAATATATATAATAAACTTAATTATTATATTTTGAATCTTTATAGTGTGTAGTTATCCACATTTGCACAAAATTTGTGGATAACTAATTTCATTATTTCTTGACAAAGTTTTTGCACTATGTTAAAATTTCCGTGTAAATGATTTCGGAGGAATATATGTACTTTAAATGTGATGGATTAGACTTATCCGAAGCAGTAAGCAAAGTTATTAAGGCAACTTCTTCAAAAACAACTTCCCCTATTTTAGAAGGTATTAAATTTACTTGTGATGGTGATTATGTAACCTTACTTGCAACTGATTTAGAGCTTTCAATTCAAAAAACTATTAAAGCAGAAGTTATGGGTGATGGTGAAATAGTCGTTCCAGGTAGATTGTTTAGTGATTATTTAAGAAAACTTACAAATGAAAAAATTGAATGTTCTTTGGAACTTGGAAACAGATTAAAAATTGCGTATAATGAAAGCAAAGGTTACATACAATGTATGGACGTGCTTGAATTCCCTGCTGTAAAAGAAATATCAAAAAATAGTTATTTTGAAATTTCTCAAAAGACATTAAGAAATCTAATTAACAAAGTTATATTTTCTGTAGCAGTTGATGATAGTAAAGCCATTTTAAAAGGAGTTTTATTTGAAATTGAAGGCGAAAATTTAAAGGCTATCGCTGTAGATGGATATCGACTTGCAATGTGTTCAACAAAGGTAAAAGTTCAAAATGTAACACAAAATGTTATTGTACCTGGAAGAAGTTTACAAGAAATTAGCAAACTTTTATCAGACAGTGATGAAATGGTAAGAGTTTATGTGGATTCAAACATTTTGATGTTAGATTTAGGAGATACTGTTGTAACCACAAGGCTTATCGAAGGACAATTTATTAATTATAAACAGATTATTTCTAATAACTTTGAAACGTGTGTTGTTATTAGAAAAGTTCAATTAGAAGATGCAATTGAAAGGGCAAGCATTTTATCAAAAATTGATAAAAATAATCTTGTAAAATTCGATATTAAAGAAAATGTTTTAACTCTTACTTCTAATTCAGAACTTGGAAATATTACTGAAAATATCAGTGTAAATGTTGATGGTAACGATTTGATAATTGCTTTTAATTCTAAGTATTTTTCTGATTGTTTGCACGCTATCGACGATGAATATATAAAACTTAATTTTGTAAATTCTGTTAATCCTTGCATTGTTACTGCTTGCGAGGGTGGAGAATATTTATATTTGATTTTACCTGTAAGAATTTAAAGGACAAAAAGTCCTTTTTTTCATTGATTTCTCACTTGACAATATCCTAAATTATAGTTATAATACTAAAATCTAACTATTGTGTAGAAATCTAAAAAGGAGAATAAATATGAAAAGAACTTATCAACCAAAGAAATGTCAACGCAACAGAGTTCACGGTTTTAGACAAAGAATGAAAACTTTAAATGGTAGAAAAGTTTTAAAAAGAAGAAGAAATAGAGGTAGAAAAGAACTTGCTTAATTCTGTAAACAGATTAAAAAAAAATAAAGAATTCAATTATATTTACAGAAAGGGCAAAGTTGTTTTTTCTAAATTTTATAACATTAATTATGTTAAAACTAATCGAAAAGATTCAAAGTTTGGAATTTCAGTCAATAAAAAAGTTGGTAAAAGTGTAATTCGAAGTAGAATAAAAAGATTATTAAGTGAAGTTATACGCCATAATCTTTCAAATATTGTTGTAAACAATTATGTAATCACAGCAAAAAATGAGATTGTTGGTAAAACTTATCACGAAATTGAAGAAGATTTATTGTGCACTTTAAATAAAGCAGGATTGTTGAAAAATGTTGAAACTTTATAGTATTTATAGAATAATTTTTTATCCAGTTAATTTGCTTTTTATTGGGTTGATATATATTTATAAATTTTTAATTTCACCTGCAATAAAGCCTAATTGCCAATATGTTCCGACTTGTTCTTCGTATGCTGTTGAAACATTAAAAAAATGGGGTATAATTGAATCATTTATTATAATTGCTTCTAGAATAATTCGATGCAGACCTTCAATTAAGGGAAAAATAGATTTAATTCCTATAAACATAAAAGGAGACTATAAGTGGTTATGCTAAATATGATGTTAGCAACTGGATTATGGGGTAGTATTGTAGAGTTTTTTGTTTCTTTTACTAAAAACTATGCTATTGCAATTATTCTGTTAACAGTTGCATTAAAATTAATATTAAGTCCGCTTGATTATTATCAGCGTGTTACAATGGCTAAAACTCAAAAAGCACAAGCATTAATGCAACCAGAACTAACTAAAATTAATGAAAAGTACAAAAATGATAGAGACAAACTTAATGCAGAAACATTAAAACTTCAAAAAAAATATGGCATAACAATGAAATCTATGTGTCTGCCACTTTTGTTAACTCTTGGTATATCAACAGTGATATTTTTAACATTATTCAATTCGTTAACAAAGATATCTAATAGTCAACTAGTAAATCAATATGATACTTTAAAAAGTGAATATGAGGTTGCTGTAGAAGAAGGAATTGAATTTAATTCACAAGTAAGTTTAACTGAAGAAGAATTACAAATAAAAGTTAATGAATACATTAGCAATAATTTATCTGATGAAAATTTGAAAGCAAGTGTTGATGAATATGTTAAGAATAAGGTGTTGACTAAATATTCTAACATAAAAAAAGAATATAGATTCTTGTGGATAAACAATGTTTTAAAAAAGGATTCTAATACCTATCAATTAATTTCTTTTGACAATTACGCTAATTTAAAAAATATAAGTGATGAAAATCTTGAAAATGAAAGGACGATTTTTAATAATATTACAGGAATTGTGTATTCAGTAGACGGAAATACAACGAATGGTTATTATATAATGATTGTCATTGTTGTTTTGATTACGATTTTGCAACAGTTTATTTCAACAAAACTTATGAACAAAACAACTGATGTTAAAATGCCAACGAATAAAGTTCTAATGATTATAATGCCATTAATTATGTTTATATTTGCGATACAAAGTACGGCATTATTCTCTATTTACATTGTTATAAACTCAATTATGACAACTTTAATAAGTTTTATAATTGGAAAAATAACAAATAGAGGCAAAGGCAGTGGAAATAGTGATGAGATAATCATAAAGCCAAAAAAATCGACCAAAGTTGTTGAATACAGCAGAAATTATAAACCAGGAGCATAATATGAAAAAAGAGTTAGAAGTACAAGATAAAAATGTTGAAAGTGCAATTTTAAGTGGATTAAACACTTTAAATAAATCAAGAGAAGAAGTTGATATAAAAATTATTAGTCAAGGCGGAATGTTTAAAAAAGCAAAAGTTGTCTTATCTTATGAAGAAAACGAAGCAATTACAAATAATCAAACCCCAACAACTGAAGATAAAGAAAAGATTAGTGAAAAAAAAGAATTAGAAAATAATTCAGACAAATTTAAAATTGAAGAAGTAAAAGAAGAGAAAATGTCTGAAGATTATATTATCCCAGACCAAGAAACAAAGATAAGAAAACCAGAAAAACAACTTCTAAAAGAAGATGTTTTAGATTATTGTTCAAGAGCAAAAGAATTTTTAACTGAATTATGTGAAAGTTTTAAAATATCTAGTGATGTAAATACCAACATAATAGATAATACTTTGGTTATTAATGTAAATACAGACAAGCCTGATGTTTTAATAGGCTATAAAGAAAATGTTTTAAGTGCATTACAAAATTTACTTTATAGTTTAAGAAAAGGCAGAGAAAGATTTAGAATAAATTTTGATGTTAATAATTATAAAAAAGAAAAGATTGAAAAATTAAAAAATCTTGCATTAACTTCTGCTTTGAAATGTGAAGAAACTAACAGAAATGTTCACCTTGATAATATGAATGCTTTTGATAGAAGAATAATTCACACAACTCTACAAGATAGTACAACTGTTACAACAAAAAGTACTGGTGTTGAACCTAATAGACATGTTGTTATTATGCCCAAAAATTAGTATGGCTTTGCCATATTTTTTTTTATACTTGAAATTATAAAATCACTGTGCTATAATTTTGTCGAGGAAATTTATGGATACAATTGTAGCACTTGCAACTCCACCAGGAAAGGCTGGTATAGGAGTTATTAGAATTAGTGGTAGGAATGCTTTAAATATTTTAAAAAGTTTAACAGGCAAAGAGGAATTTAATCCTCGATATATGTATTTAACAAAAATAAAAACAACAAATTTTAATGACAATGTTTTGTCAGTTTATTTTAAAGCACCACATTCTTTTACAGGCGAAGATGTTGCCGAAATACAAATGCATAGCGGTTATTATATAATTCAAGAAGTTATAAATAAATGCATAGAGTTAGGCTGTAAACTTGCAACAAAAGGTGAATTTTCAAAGCGTGCCTTTTTAAACGGCAAATTAACTTTAGATAAAGCAGAGGGTATAATAGATTTAATAAATGCTGAAAGTTCTGAACAAGCAAAAGCAAGTTCTATGCTGGCAGAAGGTGATTTGTCAAAACAAATTTCTAACATTCAATCACAACTAACAGATATTTTGGCGGAGATTGAAGCTAAAATAGATTATCCTGAATATGATTTTGACGATACAGAAATGTCTAAATTTTATTCAAATTTATCTAAAATAAAAGATTATTTAAAAA
>CASFFI010000024.1 GCA_949293925.1 uncultured Christensenella sp.
ATTTTATCGCCATCATTAAGTAGCATAGCAATTACACCTGTTGAAACTCTTTTTTGAACAGGTACATCATCAAGCATAGAATTTGTAACCATTCCGTTTGCACTAACACACAACAAACTGCCAACATTAAAGTAGTCTTCAACTGAAACAACTCTGTCTAAATCTTTTAAATTAATTGCATCTGCTTGAGATTTTGTAATTAAATATTCACTTTTTTCAGTTCGTTTTACCATACCGCTAGAAGTAGTCATTAATATTTCCCCACCTTTTTCAAATTCACTATAAGGGAATATTGCCACGATTTTTTCACCCACTTCTGCTTTTGTAAGTTCAGACAAAGTTGCACCTTTTGAATTAAACTTGCAAACAGGAATATCACACATATTTAATTTATACACTTCACCTAAATTAGTAAATACTAAAACATCTTCATTACTTAATATATGCAATGAACTAAGATGCATTGCGTTTACTGAATTGTATTTATCAAAAGTGTTAATACTTCCTTTTATTGTTGCAACAGGAACATTTTTAAGTCTTAAACCATCGCAAGACACAAGCAAAGTTGTTTCAACCCCTATTACTTCTTTTTCAATAGGCGTTACACTGTACTCTTCAAACGAATTAGATACTTCCGTCCTTCTATTTATTGGGAAACGCTTTTTAACATCTAAAATTTCTCGTTTTATAACATTTAACTGCCTTGTTCTTGAAGCCAATATTTTTTCATACTCATCAATCAATTTTAAAAGTTCTTGCAACTCTCTTTCTAGTTTAGTAGTTTCAAGATTTGTAAGTTTTGATAATCGCATATCAAGTATTGCGTTTGCTTGAATTTCATCAATTAAAAATCTGTCAATCAGCCTATCTCTTGCTTGTGAAGTTGACACACTAGTTTTAATAATGCTTATAACTTCATCAATATTTTTAATTGCAACCATCAACCCTTCTAAAATATGCGCTCTTGCCTTTGCTTTTTCAAGGTCGTATTTTGTTCGTTTATAAATGACATCTACCTGGAAATTAATGTAATAATTCAAAATATCCATTATTCCCATTAGCATAGGTTTTCCATTTGCTATAGCAACGCAGTTCATATTAAAGTTAATTTGCATATCAGTATGTTTTAATAGTAATGAAATTACGCTATCAACGTCAGTGTCTTTTTTTAGTGTAATAACAGCACGCATACCCGATTTGTCACTTTCATCTACTATGTCTGTGATATTTAAAAGTTCACCCTTTATTTTATCTTTTGTAGCATTAACTTTTTGCAAAAATTCTGCTTTGTTTACTTGATAAGGCAGTTCTGTAATTATAATATTTGTCTTTCCATTTGGAAGTTCTTCCGTTTCAAATTTTGCCCTTACTCTAAACTTTCCCCTGCCTGTTCTATAGGCTTCAATTAAATCTTTATCAAATTCTACAATACCGCCTGTAGGGAAATCTGGTCCTTTTACAATGTTTAAAATTTCTTCAAGAGTAATTTTAGGATTATCAATCATTGCTACAACAGCATCAATTACTTCGTTTAAATTATGTGTAGGGATATTTGTAGCAAGACCTACAGCAATACCACTTGCCCCGTTGACTAAAAGGTTTGGAAATCTACCTGTCAAATAATCAGGTTCTTTTAATGTGTCATCAAAGTTAAAACTATAAGTTACAGTATCTTTGTCTAAATCCCTTAATAATTCTAGTGCAAGTGGAGTTAGTCTAACTTCAGTATAACGCATAGCAGCAGCACTATCGCCATCAATTGAACCAAAATTTCCGTGCCCATCGACAAGTCTTCCGCCCATTACAAAGTCCTGAGCCATACGAACTAATGCCCCATATATCGAACTATCGCCGTGTGGGTGATATTTACCTAAACAATCTCCGACAATTCTCGCTGATTTTCTGTAAGGTTTGTCTGGTGTATTTGAGAGTTCTAACATTGTGTATAGAATACGCCTTTGAACAGGCTTTAATCCGTCTTCAACTCGTGGAAGCGCTCTATCTAGTATTACATGTTCAGAATATGGCAACATACTTTCGTGCATTACCGCTTCAACGGTTTTTTCAAAAATAACGCCATTTGAACTTTCAAGTTCTTCTTTTATTTTCTTTGCCTTTTTGTCCATTTTGCTCCTTTTTGCTTTTTTCTTTTTCCCCATCATATCAAAAATATTTATCTGTCCGTATAAATTAGTCACATTAATCCTTCTTTATTTTTGCTAAACTATCCACCTTGTTAAAATTAGCATTTGCAATAATGTAATCTTTTCTAGGGCCAACATCTTCACCCATCCAGGTAGAAATTATTTTATCTGCATTCACAGCGTCCTCAACAGTAACTCTAACCATACTTCTAGTTTTAGGTGACATTGTGGTTTCCCATAATTGTTCAGGATTCATTTCACCTAATCCCTTATATCTTTGTAAAGTATAAGATTTTGTTATTTTAGAAGTAAAAGCTTTTAGTTCTTCATCAGTATAAAAATATTTATCTTCATCTTTTATGCTAACTTTATATAGTGGAGGAAGTCCAATATATACATGACCTTCTGTTATTAGTTCTTTCATATATCTAAAAAAGAAGGTTAAAAGTATAGCTCTAATATGAGCGCCATCTTGATCCGCATCGCTTAAAATAATAATTTTATTATATTTCAAATTCTCAATTTTAAAATCCTCGCCAATACCTGTACCCAAAGCACCAATAATCGTTCTAATTTCTTCGTTTGCTAAAACCTGGTCAATACGCTTTTTTTCACTATTCAAAGGCTTACCTCTAAGTGGCAAAATTGCCTGGAAAAATCTGTCTCTGCCTTGTTTTGCACTACCGCCTGCCGAGTCTCCTTCTACAATAAATATTTCATTAATTTCAGGATTCTTACCGCTACAAGAAGCCAATTTTCCTATAAGCATACTGCCTTCTATTGAATTTTTTGACCTAGTTATATCTTTTGCTCGCTTTGCAGCAACTCTAACTTTTGCAGCACCTTTTGCTTTTTCAATAATAATGTTTCCTATATTTTCATTTTTCTTTGACAGGAAAAAATCGGTTAATTTTTCAGTACAAACACTTTCTATTCTGCTTCTCGCTTCAGGATTTCCCAACTTAGTTTTAGTTTGACCTTCAAATTGAACATTTTTCATTTTTATAGATAATACCGCCGTCAAACCTTCTCTAAAATCATCGCCTATAAAAGCAATGTCTTTTTCTTTTATAAGATTGTTTCTCTTTGCAAAATCATTTAAAACTTTAGTGAGCGCTGTTTTAAAGCCCACTTCGTGCGTGCCTCCTTCTGGGGTAGGAATATTATTTACATAACTAAAAATATTTTCAGTATATGAATTAGTGTACTGCAGTGCCAGTTGAACATCTGTATCTTCAACTTCGCCTTCAATATATATAGGTGGCACAAATAAAGGATTCTTATCCATTGTAAGATTTGATACAAAATCTTTTACCCCACCTTCATAGCAAAATTGCACCTTTGTGCCATCTCGTTCGTCTTCAAATTCAATATTGATGCCTTTATTGAGATAAGCATTTTCTCTAAGACGCTCCATAACTATTGATTTATCAAATCTTATATCTTTAAATACTCTATCATCTGGTAAAAATCTTACATAAGTTCCACTTTCTTTTGAAATTCCTATCTCTTTTAGAGGTTTTATTGTAATACCACTTTTTACTTTACCCGCCTTTTCAACGCTTTCAAAACGGGCAAAATATTTCTTTCCATCTTTGCAAACTGTTACTTCCAAATACCTACTTAAAGCATTTGTTACAGATGCGCCAACGCCGTGTAATCCACCTGAATATTTATATGTTTTATCACTAAATTTTCCACCTGCGTGAAGTTGAGTAAAAACCACTTCGACACCGCTTATTTTTAGTTTTGGATGAGGACTTACAGGTATTCCTCTACCGTTGTCTTTAACACTTGCACTTCCATCTTTGTGTAATATAACTTCAATCTTGTTACCATATCCATTTGACACTTCATCTATAGAATTGTCAACTATTTCCCAGAGTAGATGATGAAGCCCTTTAATACCTGTAGTACCAATATACATACCAGGACGCATTCTTACTGCGTCTAACCCCTCTAAAACTACTAAATCATTACTATCATAAGTTGTTGCCATAATTCTCCTTTTAGTAATACACTATTTTAAGAATACTCTAAAATTAAATTTTTGACAAATAAATTTTTACAAATATTTTTGAATAGTTAATATGTTGTAAATTTTAGTTTTTACATATTATTTATACATTTTTATAATCTATATAAACATGTTGTTAAAAAAATGCAAGTTTAAAGCCTATAAAATCTATGATTAAATTAAATTTATTAGATTAATTTTACGATTATTTATTTTTATCTAATTAAAATTATTATCTAAATTCGAGTTTAAAACATATAAATAAATTATTGATATTAGATTATATATATTCATATCTATTTTACTCTGTTAGTAATTGTGTATTTATATGATTTAAAATAAATTAAAATATTCTTAACATTTTGTTATATGTTTTTAACAAGACGAATGAAATGCTATGCACTATATAAAAAGTATTTACTTTGTTTATTAAATCAATAAAAATTTATGATATAAATAAATAATTACTTTATACTACCAAATAATCAATGAATATATTTTTAAATTAAATATACTACCAACTAAAACAAAATATTGATAAAAGTTTTAATATAAAATTACAACTACCAATTTTCATTTAAGTTAATTTAGATATGTTTATATTTAACATATAGCAATAAAATACCAAGAGTAATATTATTATATTATAATGAAATAGATATTAAATTATCATTTAATTTAATATACAACTGTAATGGTCTAATAATATACAATCAATTTCAAAAGATATTATGTCTTTCTACGTTAAATTATTATGATTATGTCTTTCTATTTTTAATTAATAACAAACAATATATAAATATCATATATCAATTAGCTTATTAAAATATATAAAACAAAAAAACACTACAGCGTAGTGTTATATGGGGTGGACTAAGGGACTCGAACCCCCGACAACCAGATCCACAATCTGGCGCTCTACCAACTGAACTAAGTCCACCATAATTAAA
>CASFFI010000025.1 GCA_949293925.1 uncultured Christensenella sp.
AATTTACACTTTAATCAATTCTTAAATCCCTTTATTTATAGGGCTTTTAATAATATTAAGTTCAAGTCCTTATCTTAAATATTCAAACTTGGTAATGTTGAGGTCATGGGTTCGAGTCCCATCATTAGCTCCACAAATTAAAATCGCTAAAACCCTTTAGCTTACGTAAGCTCTGCTTATAAATAAAGGAGATTAGTGATTTTTCTTTTCCTAAATTTTTACTACAAAAAATCGGTAGGTACATTTTAGGTATGCCGTAGGAGCATAAAACAGTAAAAAATAGACCGACTTTTAAGTAAAATTTTTAAAACTTAAAAATCGGTTTAAAACTATATATTTAATTATTAAATAACTCTATAAAAGTTTTATTCAAATTCGTTTGTATAATTATCATTAATGTTTATCATTTAAAAAAAATAAAAGGTTAAAGTTTTATATTTAACCTTTTTTGAACTTATCTGTATTATTAAAATAATTATTAATAGAATTTATTTAATTTAATTTAATTTTATTTAATTTAATTTTATTTGTTTATTTTATTTTTTGTTTGATTTTTGTTTTTCTGTTTTTTCTTCTTTATTATTTACTTCTTGTGAATTGAGTTCAATGCTTTTTACATTTTTTTCTTTCTTTTTTCTGCGATGGTCGTGCAATAATGGTGAGAGAATAAATTTTGTATGATGTTCTTTTCTTTCTTTTTCGACGCGTTCAGGCAAAGCTTGTCCAATAACAATATTTTTAGGTTGGTCAACTCTATTTCGCACTTCAAGTTGATTGAATGGAACAGAAATATTGTGTCTTTTGAATTCATTATATACCCATTCAATTATATAATAGTACACGTCCCAATAGTCTTCATTATCACACCAACAATTAGCGAAAAAGTCTAGACTTGAAGCATTCATGGTTTTTAATCTGCAAAAAGGCATAGGGTCAAGATATACTTTGCCGTTGCTTTTCATAACATCAACAACTACATTTTTTACAAGTTCAATGTCACTTTCATAAGCAACAGAAAATGTAAATTCAACGCGTCTTTTTTCATTTGCTCCTAAATTTACTACTGGTGAGTTTACTATATCTGAGTTCGGTATAGTTATTCTTTTATTATCTGTAGTTTGCAAAGTGGTGAATAGAAAATTAATTTCAGTAATATTGCCTTCAACTCCATCTACTATAATATAATCGCCTCTTTTGAACATGTGATTAGAGACTATTATTATACCATTTGCTAGGTTTGCCATATTACTTTCAAGAGCGATACCTACTGCTAGGATTAAAGCACTTATGGCAGTTAGAACTCCTGTTATTTCAACTCCAATTATGCTTAGTAACGCTAAAATTAATACTAGCCACAAAGCAAATTTAACAGCAGTTGCTAAAAAGTTTTGAGCAATACGCTCCATTTTTGTTCTGCCTAGCACTTTTTTTAAAATATTTAGTATTATTTTAATTGCTAGAGAACCAAATAATAAAACGACAAAAAACAAACAAATATTCCATATATTATTTGAGAAAAAATTTACAATATCTTGCCAAATACCATTCCAATTCATATATTACCCCTTTTAATATCAACATTTTAAAATATTCATAATAAAAAGTCAAATATCATTTATACAAAAATTAAATTTTTAATTCTGAAATTCAATAATTTTATTAAAATTTATTCGCAAGATAATTTAATTTTATTATCATTAAAATTACAATCATTTAACAAATATTTTGCAAATTTTGTTTTGTAATTTATTTATATAATTCAGACAATTAAAAATAAATAACATTGTTTATCAAATTATTCATGTTAACCAACATGGATAAAAAAATAAACAAAATAAAGACACTTAAGTTAGGCTATTAGTTTTATATTTAAAATAAATTTTATCAATATGCTTAAAATGACGTAATTAAATTTATCTTTATACACGAACAAACAAAAAGTCAATCTTAAACGATTGACTTTTATCCTTTTATATAAGAATTTTAATTAACTAATACAAATTCAACAGGCAGAATATAATCGTATATATTTTCTAAAGTTGCTCCTTCTGTACAAATATATATTGTTGCAACATACACTCCACTTCCGTTATCTATAAAATTTAAGTTAAGGGTAGAACTTAAATTTTCTTCACTTGGCCCTATTAATTCAGGCATATTTTGCCCTTCTGGTAAATTAGTGAAATACTGATAACTATAATCATCAAATGTTGATGACCAATTTACAATTGCTTTTACAGAAGT
The DNA here is from genome assembly GCA_949293925.1 of uncultured Christensenella sp. Classification (GTDB taxonomy): domain Bacteria; phylum Bacillota; class Clostridia; order Christensenellales; family UBA1242; genus CASFHD01. The sequence continues at coordinate 2,245 of CASFFI010000025.1, forward strand.
TTCGGCATCTGCCATTCCAAGTTCTTCTCTAGTTAGTTCAATACTTGGACCATTATTTCCAATCACAAAATCACCTAAATCTATGGCTCCTATATCAATTTCTTGCAAATTAACTTTTAAACTTAATTGTGTATCATTTTCATCAATTTCATTGTTATTATTTGTATCAAAGTTAAATGTCATAGGATATGGTGGATTGTCGGCAAATACAAAATAAATTGGTATGTATCTGTTTATTTCAACATTAATATATATTAGAACATATTTTGCTCCGACTACTTTTGTTATCGAACCATCATCATCTGTTTGAAGCATTAATTCAATATTATTAAGGTCAGTTATAGGTGTTATCATATCAGGCATATAAATCATGTCTTTAAACATTGAATTTCCTGATAATGTAACCATATCAACATCTTCAAGATTTGTTTCTCCAAAATAACCAATAAACAGTGGTCCGTTGTCTCCAACTGCCATTTTAACATTGCCAACTGGACCGAATTCGCCATTTTCTAAATATAACCTTTCACCATTATAAAATACTTCAAATATCAACGATTCAATATCTTGAACATAAATGTTTATTATTCGAGAAACAGTATTGTCAGATGATATTATTTCAATAGTATATTTCCCGACTTTTTCTAAATTTATATATTTAGGATCGTATGTTTCCAATAACTCATCATTAAAATATTGTTTTATTTCTATATTTTCGTCTTCAGGTATTATTTCAATATTACCAGAAATGTTTAGTTTTTCAATTATATATTCGTCATTTAAAATTAAATCTGTAATATTTATATTTGAATTTATTTCATCATAAAATACAAATTCAGCATTTATATTGTTTGATATTTTGTCATAAGTGTTTAAATAAATTCTGTACGATTTATTTCCATCTAGTGTTGATAGTGTGTATTGTAAATACGCTAAATTATTATTATTTTTATCAATTATAATTTCTTTTGACAAAACAGTAACATCTTGTTTTACATTGATTTCAATATCAGAGCTTTTAATTCTTGCTAAATCATATAAAGCTATGTAGCTGTCTAATATAATTTCGTTATCATATAAATTTAGCGAATTTCCATTATTATAATAAATGGTTATTGAATTAATATAATTAGTTTGTTCTTCAACTATGTATTCGACAAATAATTTGAATTTATAAGTATATTCAAAGCCACCAACTGTCGCATTGTAAACTACCAAAACTTCGTTTTTGCCTTCATTTAATGTTAAACTGCTTTGTCCATTAAATGTAATAGATTGTAAAGTAAAATATAGTGTATCTTCAAAAGTTTTTGTCAATATATTTTCGGTAACCTTTAATACAGGAATATCTGATTCTTGAACATATTGCATACCATTAAACAAGAAATCAAAGTTGTAAGCAATATGTATAAGTGTTGAATAAATTTCTTCCTGATTAGAATAAACTTTTATAGTATAGTTTCCACTTTGAATTTTTATAAAATTACTAATTTCATTTCCAGCGGGATCTAATATTTTATATGTGCAGTTTTTGTAATCTTCTTTAAATTCAATCTCAAAATTTGTTATAATTCCAAATATATTTGTAAGCAGTAAACTCTCTTGATTACCATCAACTTCATGAATGTTTTCATCTAATGGGGAAGTCGAAGTTACAACAACTTTATCAATAGGTGTAAATTCTGAAAAACATATTGTTAACACACCATTATAATTATTATCACCTATTAATAATTGAATATCTAAACATTCACCTATTTCACTAGCAAGCAAGTTTATTGTAGATTGATTTAGTTTCTTTGGATTATCATCAATGCTAGTTGAATAATATAAATCATAGTTATTAATTATGTCTTCATTCAATAGTATTGCAAATGAATTTTCATCTTTATCTAATTCATAAGTCAAATTTTTTTGATTCAATTTAAAATTGTTATTATTTATTGTAACACTGTCGAATACAATTACTTGGAAATAATAATATGTCCTGTTATAAAATTCATCTTCAACAATTAAATGCAAGTTGTCGTTAATGTTATTAAATGTATATGTAAAAGTTCCTGTATGTTGAATTTCTGGTTGTGCGTTTAATGTTGTATATATTTTGTATATCCCATTAAACTCTGGATTTACATCAAATGAAAATGTACTGTTGTATAAAACACCAATATTGGTATTATTTTTAAAATCGCCATATGTTATAATTTTGTTATTAAGAGAAATATTTGTTAATACTTCAGTATTACATATTATTTGTATTATTTTATAAATTTCGCCTTTATGATATAGTGTAACTTCTATATTGTGTGTTACAACAAAGTCATTTTGGCTAAAAGTGAATTTATTTTCATAAGTTTGTGTTAACTGAATTGAAATATTTTCACCATAATTTACAATAGGGTTTTCTATAAATTCTTGGTAAGTCTTTTCTTCAGTTCCAACTATGATTTTTTCGATGACATTATGGTTAACATTTAAAGTTTTTGTATATACCATTGAATTGTTAGAATATATATCAATTGTGTATGAATAATCATTATATCTCACAGTATATGCGTTTTCGTTCAATGTTTCGGTTATAATTTTATTTGTTTTTATGTCTAAATATGTGCATTTAATTTGTGCTGTGTAATTATCATCGGCAATTGTAAAAGACCAACTATCGCTAATGTTTATTATATTTAATGATTCTATTTCGTTTGTTGGAATTAAATTATTGTTGATGTTTAATGTTATAGGGCTATTAAGTATTGCCCAATTCAATTCGATATCATCTGTATTTTGTTGAGTGTCGTTAGAATCTTTCCAGCAATAATTAATTTTATCCTTTAATGCATATATTATTGTGTAATTTCCAATATCTGTGGCAGATAAAACTCCAGAGATTTCAATAAGATTTGTATCAATTTCATTTATAGTTTGAGGATTAAATTCTGTTCCGTTATAGATGAATGTAGATTTTGTTAGTTCTGGGATGTCCAAATAACAACGTGATATACTAAATTCTTTATAATCTGTACTATTTGAAATCCAGTTATCATCGCCAACTGAATATCCTTTCACATAATAAGTGCCAACATTTGTAGGTTTATCAATTTCAGTATATTGACTGCCATCATAAGTGTAATATTTATATGTTATTGCTCCATGAACTGCAGTTAATCCATTTGGATCAATAAAATTTTCACCGTAATTAATGCTATTTATAACAATTTCACCTGAAATTGTATTTTCTGCTTTATTTATTTTCCATACTAAATTTTCTGGAGCATTTGTTATGTAACAATTTGCAGAGTCGTATTCAAATTCAACACTTGCCAAGTAAGTGCCAGCATTTGTTCCTATATTATTTTCATAGTTTGGATTTACTCCTTCTGGGATACCTATTAGTTCTACAGACTTTTCTTCTCCATCATATGTAAATGGGGTATTTTTGTTATAATTCCACTCAACACTCATTAAATCAATATTAGCCTTGTGAATAACAAGTTTTAAGTCTTGACTATAGCTTTTATAAGTCAAATTCAATTCATAACCTTGTTCGTTCGCATTTAAATTATTAGGTAATCCTAAAACTGAAAATCCTTCAGCGCCATAATTTAAACTTTGGGAAGTATTGTTATCAAAATTCAAATTTACTGCGATTTTTGAATTAATCATGTTTGTGGCATTATCAAATTCACCATAGGTTATGTTAATAGTATTATTTTGATTATTTACAATCAGCCCGTCAATATAAACTGATATGCCAATTTCATTTACCTGTGGTGTGTTTTTCTTTCCTCCACAAGCACTTAATATAATAGCACTAGGCAGTATCATTGCAAATGCAAAAATCCAAATAAAAAATCTCTTTTTCATAATTATCCTCCCTGTGTTATACGCAAGTTAAAAATATTATGTGAAAAGATGTATAACTTATTATAAGTATTGCATATATAATCACATCAAGTCAAATTTTTGATATAAAAAGATAAAAATTATAAGGATAAAATCATTAATCTAAAATAAATACATATCGACATAAAGTTTTAATTTACAAATAGGAATACAAATTAACTTTTTAATAAAAAATATTAAATTTAAAACATTCAAAAATCTATGAACAAAGCGGATGAGTTTTATGAAAGATAAATAATATTAAAATGAATTAATTTTCATCAATATTTTATTATAACTCAACCATTTATATATTCATATAGCCAATAAATAAAAAAAACCGAATCAAATTCGGCTTTTCATTACTTTAAATCATTGATGATTTTTTCAATTGCTTTATTATATGTAACTTCATTTATTACACCAAGGTCTTTAAGATGTTTTAACTCGTTGATTTTTTGTTCAACAGATTCGTTTTTTGGTTGTGCATTAATAAATTTGAGTCTTTTTTCTTTTTTCTTGTTTTTATCTACAAAATCTGGCAAACACATTACAATAATCATTAAAACAAAAGTAAAAATGTTGCTAATACAAGCACTGAATACTATTAAACAGATTCTTGTAGTATTTGTGTTAAGTACTCCATTTTCTTGTACAGGTGATTTTATAACTTTAGCACTAAACACAATTTCAACAATAGAAAAAATTGCTAATAACAAGTAACACACAAACAAAAAGTTAAAAACAAATGGTGGAGTGTTCAACGCTATGATAGCGATAGTAAGTGAGGCAATAAGTATTCCAATACCAAATACCAAACCTAAAATTCCAGCTACAAGTTCTGTTGTTCGTTTTATTTTATTGTACTCCATAATTCACCTCCTTTTAAACTTGCGTTAATTAAATATATCATTAAATTCTATAAAAATCAACAATATTGAGTATAATTCAATAAAAAATTGAAATAAATACAATATTGACAATTTTAATTCAAATATGGTTTTAGATAAATATTTTATAATAAACATAAAGGTAATATATGAATAAAGAAGAACTTATATTTAGAATAGGTACTATTCGTAGAGAAAACAATTTGTCTGCTAGAGCGTTATCTCTAAAGATAGATATGCACGAAAGTTATATCAATAGACTTGAAACGCAAAAAGATTTTTTACCTAGTCTTGAAGTGTTTTTTAAAATTCTTGATGTTTGTAATTGTTCACCTGAAAAATTTTTTTATCACGATTACAAAAATTTTGATAGGGATATGGAATTTCTTGAAATATTAAAAAATATGAGCAATGAGAAAAAAAATGCATTGTTAACATTTATTAAATAAATCGCTTTTTATTTTTTTTATAATTTGATAGAATACTTATGACTTATGGAGATATTTATGAAAGTTTATGGAATTGAACACATTTTATATATGCTCATTATGACATTCATTATTGTGGTTTCATTAATTTTAATCAGAATTTATGTGCCAAAGGATAAAATAAAAATTCCTATAAAAATCTTGGCAATAATAGGAGTTATTTTAATAATAATATATAGAATAGTCGTTTCAAAATCACGCTCTGCAAATTTTATTGATTTTATACCCGACACATTTTGCTCTATGATGGGGTTTATATTGCCTCTAACTGTGTTGTTTTTTAAGCCAAGTTCAAAAATTTATCAGTACGCATTATTTTCTGGTTTTATTGGAGGATTTTTAACATTTGTATATCCAGATTTTTTAGTATATTTCGATAATATATTTAATATTCACCCATTTACTGGACTTTTGTATCATACACTTATGATGTATATTGCGATACTAGCGGTAGTTACAGGATATTTTGTACCTAGTTTTAATAAATGGTGTTCAGTTCCAATAGGATTAGCGTTTATGGTTGTATTTGCTGTGTTTGGTAATAGTGTTTTAGGTCAAAGTAACAATATGTATTTAAATTCACCTATTTTAAGTGGTACAGGATTAACATGGTATGTGGTTGGTATTTTATTCATTTTACTTTACACATTAATCTTGCAAATCTATGAGATGTGCACTTTAAAAGTCAAAAATTGGTCTATTGTAAGGTTGTTTTGTAGAAAAGAAAAACAAAATTTGAAATAGGTTTCAATAATAATTTTTTATAATTTTATAGTAAGATTTAGATAAGGCAGAATATTCAAAAATATTATAAAAACAATTAAGTAGTATTTATTTTAAAAGCAATTATAAAAAGATAATCAAAAAATATATTTTAATATATTATTCGTTAATCTTAGTTTAATTTAATAAATTCAACTTATAAATCAAATGAAATCACACTTTTTTTATATTTTTCATAACATGACATAATTAGTTGAAACATTTCTTTACATATTAATTTTTCTTTTGTAGGGTCAATTAGTGCTAATTTCATCTTTTCTGCACTCTGATTTAACAAACTGATTATTGTTGATGCATTTTCTATTTGATATAAAGTTGCATTTTCATCAATATTAACTATTTTGTCTTTATACATAGACTGATAAGTTTCATTTTCTATATTATGTTTTAACTTTGTATAATAATCTTTATGCATATTATCATACATTTCATATAGGCAATAGTTTTTTATAAGATTGAAATATGCAACAATTAATATGTTTAAATTTGCATTTTCATTGTGACTCATTTCGTAAAGTATATTGTGCAACAAATAAAGACAAGATTCTGTCCTTATGGTTTCTTCTTCATAATAACATAAATTAAAAGCGGTTAAATACTTATCATTATTTGTTTTTTTATCTAAAAATACCGCCATATTATATAAAAGATTTATATTTTTCTTTTCAGTTTGTAATTGTTTTATATCGTATGAACCTATTATACGATATTCTGTTTTTTTTGTGTCTTTTGATGGCACAGAGAAAAAGTCGTAAAAAAGACAATGATAGCCTTCATGAACGATACTATTCAAAATAGATATAGGTTCTTTTTGGATATTGTAAAGATAAATTTTATCTGGTTCATCAAATTTAAATTCTGCATTAATGGTATTATGTTTAGTACAATCAGGGCAAAAAACAACTGTTCTAGGTTCTCTTTTTTGGAATTCGGCAGTCATGTTTTCAAATTCTTGCAACTGCCTAACCTTTTCTGATTCGCTAAATGTACCCCAATTAGACAATATTTTATAAAATAAATTTTCCATACGAATTTCCTTTATATGTTAATAATAATACAAATGACTGAATTATTCAATACTAAATTTTAATATTAAAAAAATTCTTTACATTTCAATCTTTTTACTTTATAATATAATCATTAAAATTAGTCAATTATAAATTGATATAAAATAGATTAATTATTCATGTCTGAATTAATTAATTTTGCATGTTGAACAAAATTTAGGAGTTGTTATGTCTATAAAGATAAAAAAAGAATTTGAGGGCATTTTATTTGCGCCATCAAAAAATCAAATTGGAAATCCAACAGGTTGTATGTATCCAAGAGTAATTGAATTAAAACATTCAGGTAAAAAGAATATTTTGCTAGCAACATTTGAAAACTATTCAAAAACTGAGCCACCTTTTGCTCCAATATATCAAAGTGTAGACGGTGGAATTAACTGGTCTTTGCTAAGTAAAATAAAAGATACCAAAAATAATTTTGGAATGAGATTTCAACCTGTATTATATGAACTAGAACAAGATATATCTGATTTAAAAAAGGGGACATTAATTTACGCAGGTAATTCAATTCCAAAAGATATGTCATCAACTGAACTGTTATTATTTATCAGTAAAGACTGTGGAAAAACTTGGGAGTATAGGTCTTCAATTGCCTTGGGTGGTGCACCTATTGAACAAAATTTTAGTGCTTTAGGTCCGGTTTGGGAACCATTTATTTATGTAGACAAATATAATGAGTTAGTTGTCATCTTTTCAGACGAAAGGTTTCATAAGAATGGACAATATAATCAAGTAATTGGATTAGTCAAATCTAGTGATGGCGGGAAAACTTGGAAAAAAGAAGAATTAGTCGTGGCACTTAAAAATAATTTAAGACCAGGTATGCCTATTGTGACCAAAAATAAAGATAAATATTTTTTATGTTATGAAATAGTAGGAACTGAATGTAATGGTATATATTATAAACTATCAATTGATGGTATCAACTTTGGTAATGCTGGCGAAATGGGAACTAGAGCTGAGACTAAAGATGGTTTTTATCTGGGAAGTATGCCATATTGCATTTATACGCCTAAAGGCAGTAAAAATGGTTCTATAATATTAAACGCAAAGCGCGATAACGGCGAAATTGGGCTTAACTTAGGAAGTTTATTAGTAAGTTATGATTCTAATTGTTCAACATGGCATAGAATTCCTTCGTTAATTGAATACGATAATAGAATATTACAAACTGGTTGGAGTAAAGGCATGACTTTTTTTGATGATTATAAAAAATTCATTATTTTGTCCCCTGTTCAGACTAATTCTAAAACTATGCATATCAGATATGCTATTGGAAATGTTATTTATGAATGATAATTTTATTTATTAAAATTTAAATTTAATATTTGACAACTATATATTTTATTTGT